>CAZCRM010000016.1:0-17023 GCA_964501085.1 uncultured Methanosarcinales archaeon
CATTGTCTTCCACCCATATTCTTCCCTTATGAAGTTCCACAATCTTTCTGGCAATTGCAAGACCGAGACCAGAGCCTTTCACACCTTTCTTCTCCCTTCTTCTGAACCTTTCAAAGATTGCAATCTTATGTTCATCCTTTATTCCATTCCCGAAATCTTTCACCTTTACAACCCAGGAATCCTTTTTCTCCTCACTTTCTATAACAATCTTTTTTCCATGTGAAGCATACTTCACAGCATTGGATATGAGATTATAAAACACCTCTTCAATTATGGTATTGCACCTCACAGGCATGCTCTCAGCGAGATTACAATCAACCTTCATTCCAGCCTCTGTTATCATAGGAAGCATGTCCTGAACGACTTTACTAATTACTTTATTGAGATCCATTTCCTCAAATTCCATGCTTTCGCTTTCAAGTCTGGAGAGAAGGGTGGCATTCTCTATAAGCTCAACACACCTCTGCAGATTTTTTTCAATAGTAGCAAGATAGGATTTTTTCTTAGCGTTGTTTTCATTCTCATATAGCATCTCAGCATATCCACTGGCAATACTAAGAGGGTTGAGAAGGTCATGGCTCATGATATCTGTGAATAAATCCTTCATGCGATTGGATTCCTCAAGCTTTTCTGAGTATTTCCTGATTGCCTCCTCCGCCCTCTTTCGCTCAGTGATATCCCTAAAGGATTCGATAATCCCCTGAAGATTTCCATCCTTGTCCCATAGTGGTGATGCCAGTATCTCCACATAGCGTGGTTCTTCATTAGAGTAATGCTCATGCAGAACTATGATGGGTTTTCCTGACCTTTGCACCTCTTTTAGAGGACAGGGATGCTCAAGACCACTGCAAGGTTTATTTAGCTTATGGGATATCTTATAGCATAGAGTTTCTGAGGAATGTGAGAACTCCTTAGCAGCCTTATTCATCAGTTTCACACGATAATCCATTCCAATCACCATTATGGGCTCAGCCACTCCATCAATAATGGATTGCAGGAAAGCATGGGATTCCTTCAAAGCGTCCTCTGTTCTCTTGCGTTCAGTGATATCCTTCAAGGTTCCAAAACTCGCCACTTTGCCATGATAGTTAATTAGCCCTACTTTCATAAGAACTGTTACTCTTGTCTTTCCATCCTTATGCATCACCTTGAACTCGTATTCCTCAGGTACCTTCTCTCCAGCCAGCCTTTTAAAATAACGTTCTTCAACCATCTTCTTATCCTCTGGGGCTATGAAATCCCTGAAATCTTTTCCTACTACTTCATCCACAGTATACCCTGCTAAAGCAGCAAACGCTTTGTTTACAAACCGAATCTTGGCATCCTGTATAATAAAAACACCATCATGAATATTATCTATCAACATGCGATATTTTCTTTCAGATTCCTTTAAAGCCTGCTCAAGCCTTCTTCGCTCGGTGATATCACGAATAATCCCCACCATGGCTATGGGTTTGCCAGTATCATCCTTCACCATTGAAGCATTCAGCCATATGGGAAAGGAATACCCCTTCTTGTGCTTCACCATGAGTTCCCCTGTCCATGAGCCTTTTTCTTTAATAGAAGGAAGTATTACCTTTCCTGCAAACTCTGGGTCAACATTCATCTCATTCACATGCTTACCTTTGTACTCTTCATGAGTAAAGCCATATATCCTTTCCACGGCTTTATTAGAGTAGAGGATATAACCATCTAGATCAACTATCTGAATCCCGTCAGGTGCCTCTTCCACAGCCTGCATGAAGAGCCTGAGTTTTTCTTCCTGAGATATGCCATTCGTTTTTTCGCCCATCTATATATAATTAAATCTTATACATGATATTTTTATTGCTTATAAGCTGGATTATAGCATCAGTCACCTCTTTTGTGGAATATGATCCTCCAAGATCTGGAGTTGTTATCCTCTGTCTCAAAACCTCATTCACCGCTTTGCTGATCATACCTGCCTCTTTTTTCTTTCCAGCCCATTCAAGCATCATCTTCACACTCAGAATCGAAGCTATGGGATTGGCGATACCTTTACCTGCGATATCAGGTGCACTTCCATGTACAGGCTCGAAAAGAGCATACCTTTTACCAATATTGGCACTTGGACACAGACCTATTCCTCCCACAATGGCTGCTGCCACATCACTGAGTATGTCTCCAAAAAGATTTGTGGTAACAATAACATCATATCTCTCAGGGTGAAGTATGAGATCATATGCCATGGCATCCACCAGCATTTCACTGTATGATATACCCCTTCTCTTTGCTATAGCTATGCAGATATCCTTGAAGAACCTGCATGATTTCAGCACGTTTGCTTTATGCACAATTGTTAGCCTCTTCTTCCTGTTTTCTGCAACACTGCATGCGTGTTCAGCGATCCTCTCACTCCCCTTACGTGTGATAACCCTTGTTGTGTATGCTATGCTTTCATGAACTTCCTCGATTCCAGAATACATACCCTCTGTGTTCTCTCTCACAATCACAAAATCAAAATCTTTTGCCTTAGAAAGATTTTCAAAAGAAGCAAAAGGGCGTATGTTGGCATATAAATCAAGTTCCTTTCTAAGGAGCAGAAGTACGCTTTTATAATTCGGGTCTGGAGGTGTGGTTATTGCACCCAAGAGTATGCAATCACATTCTTTTATAATACGAATATCCTCCTCACTTATAGCACTTCCAGTGCGCTCCCACTTTCCATAACCAATATCCAGAAATATCTTCTCAATATCAAGACCTAAAGCATCAAGCACTCTTAAAGCTGAAGGTATCACCTCTCTACCCACACCATCACCTGGAATTACCGCAAGCTTCATAGTTCTTTAATAAGTTTAACCAGTTTCCTTATTGCATCCACAATATCGTATTCAGATGCACCCCAGTGCACCACTACCCCATGGATGCCGTTAAGCTTTAGTATGCCAGATTTCTTGCTCTGACAGCATCTGGTAATAAAAGGTTTTGTTGGCATGTACAGTTCTGCCTTTAGGGGGCATATGTTGATATGTCTATAGGCAAGGTTGGGAAACCTGAGCTCGAATATCTGCTTTGAGATATCACATCCTACCAATAGAGAGTTGTTCTTTATATCTATATCAGAATCAAGATATTTTCCTTTAAGCTCTGATGCCCTGCATGGAAATACTGTATTCTCTCCTTCAAACCTTCTAAGGTCTATGAGCTTTGTGGTAAAGCGAATATTCAGCTCACCTAGGATACCACTTTTAACAAGTCTTTCAATGGCAAAAGATAACCATGGTGGCTCAGGAGGTATGATGTCTATAATTTCAATCTCCATAATCTCGTGCATGCTTGGCTCATGCACAAAGGTAACATGCCTATCAATGCTTTCAAAGACTACAGTATTCACCTTTCCTCTGCATAGCTCAAGAGCGGATTCAATAAGCTTTGTTCTATCATGCGAGTTGAGTTTTTCTTGGAATTTGACTACCTGCTCACCTTTTGCTATCAGTTCCAAGGAAACAAGCTTTTTGAGCATCCCATCGCCTTCACTTTTAATTTTGTAAATCTCATAGCCTGAAGCAAGATCAGCGATTAAATATTCTGTGGTGAAGTATATTGTTTTACCTATGTACTTTTTAGGGTCTGTTTTTGTTACTCCAACACTCTTGTAATCAGAAGGAAATATCATCGTATCACCATTTTTTTATGATGCTCCACAAGTCCCCCATCAGCAAGAATCTCAAGAAGGAAGTCTGGAAGTTTTGAGCCATGGTATATATTACCTTTATGCTTCACCATACCTTTTTCAAGATCAACTTCAATAATATCTCCTTCCTCGCATGTTACCTTAGCTTCAATGATAGGCAAACCCACATTAATAGCGTTCCTGAAGAAGATTCTTGCAAAGGATTCAGCTATAACACATGCAATACCAGCATGCTTCAATGCAAGAGGTGCCTGCTCTCTTGAAGAACCACATCCAAAATTCCTGCCTGCAACGATGATATCACCTTTTTTCACCTTTTTTGAGAACTCAGGGGAGATGCCTTCCATGACATGGGAGGCAAAAACATTAATATCAGTGGTACGGAGGTATTTTCCTGGTATAATCACATCAGTGTCTATGTTGTCGCCGAATTTCCATACTCTTCCTTGTATTTTATTAATTCTTATACCCATGATGCCTAAGTATAATTAGGCTATATTTACTATTTGCCTGAAATCTTCTTGGCAATCTCAGCTATTCTCTTACCTAAGGTTTTCGCAATCTCAAGGTCGTTCTCAAGAGGTTGTCTGTCTGCCATAGGTCCAGAGATGGAGGAAGCTCCATAGGGTGAACCCCCACATGCGTTGTCAATTGAGAACAACCTCTGCTCAGAGTATGGAATACCCACAATAATCATGCCATGATGAAGTAAGGGTATCATTGAGGTGATTATGGTGGTTTCCTGCCCTCCATGCTGGGTGCCTGTGCTCGTAAATACACCTGCCACCTTGTTTATCAAGGCACCCCTCTGCCAGAGCTTGCCTGTTTTGTCAATAAAATTCTTCATCTGAGCAGACATGTTACCATATCGTGTAGGAGTCCCAAAGGCTATGCCATCAGCCCACTCCAAATCTTCATTAGTTGCGATTGGAATCTCCTTAAGCTCCTGCTTTACCTTCTTCATTACCTCATTGAACTTTTCCTCTGGTATGAGCTCTTCCACCTGTCTCAGTCTTACCTCGGTATTTTCAACACTTTCAGCACCCTGAGCTACTGCTTTGGCAAGCTTTGCAACATTCCCAGTCATGCTATAGAAGACCACAAGCACATTTACACTACTCATAACGCTTGCTTGATTTACAAACTATTTAATGTTATGGCAAAACCGACAAAACTTTAAGCATAATCACTATATGAGAAAAAGCATGCAGATACTACTGATACATTCTGATTATATAGAGTATGAGGTAAAAAAAAGCACACCAGTTGCTGAGAAAATTCAGGAAGAACTCAAAAAAGCAAGGATGGAGGATGCATTAACTGTTTTTGCTGCTGTGGAGAAGGGTGATGAGAAGGATGTAGAGTATATAGCAAGAAAAACCGTAGAAGAGATTAAAAAAACCGCACAACAGGTGAAAACTAACAAAATCATGCTCTATCCCTATGCTCATTTAAGCTCTAACCTTTCATCACCTGACATAGCCATTGAGGTACTTAAAAAAACTGAAGAATTGCTTAAAGAAGAATATGAGGTGAGACGTGCTCCTTTTGGCTGGTACAAATCCTTTGCTGTAAAATGCAAGGGTCATCCTCTTTCAGAACTTTCAAGAACGATAAGGGTAGAGGAATGCATCACACCTGCAAAGGAAATAGTTTCTAAGGCACTTGAATTAGAGGAGAAGGCAACCTCGTACTGGTACATATTAACACCTGAGGGGGAGATGTTAACTCCTAAAGAATTTGATTTCAAAGGCTATGAGAACCTTAAAAAATTCATGGACTATGAGATTCATAAGAGCAGGGTGGTGAGTAGAACACCTCCTCATGTTGAGCTTATGAGAAGACTTGAGCTTGCAGATTATGAACCTGGCTCTGACCCTGGAAACCTTAGATACTATCCAAAAGGGAGACTGATAAAAAGCCTGCTTGAGAGCTATGTTCTTGAGGAAACCTCTCGTATGGGTGCAATGGAGGTAGAGACTCCTTTAATGTATGATATGAACCACCCTACACTAAAAAAATACCTTAATCGCTTTCCTGCAAGACAGTATTCTATAGAAGCTGATAAGAAACAGCTTTTCTTAAGATTTGCTGCATGTTTTGGTCAGTTCCTCATGAGCCATGACATGACCATTTCTTATAGAAACCTTCCTCTAAAAATGGTTGAGCTTACAAGATATAGCTTTAGGAAGGAGCAGAGGGGCGAGCTTGTGGGATTACGAAGATTAAGAGCCTTCACCATGCCTGATATGCATACCTTATGTAAGGATATAAAGCAAGCAATTAAAGAATTCAATAAGCAATATAAGATGTGCATAAACCTTCTCTCGAATATCGGTCTTGAGCTTGAGGATTATGAGGTTGCCATTCGTTTCACCAAGGATTTCTATGAACAAAATAAAGAGTTCATAAAAATGCTTGCAAGCATAGTAAACAAACCCGTGCTTGTTGAGCTATGGGATGAGAGATTCTTCTATTTTGTGATGAAGTTTGAGTTCAATTTTATCGATGCCATGAATAAAGCAAGCGCTTTATCCACAGTACAAATAGATGTTGAGAATGCAGAGAGGTATGGTATAACATATGTAGACGAAAATGGGAAAGAAAAAACGCCTTTGATTCTGCACTGCTCTCCAAGTGGTGCTATTGAACGATGCATGTATGCTCTTCTTGAAAAAGCCCAGATGAATGCTGAGAAGGGCATTGCTCCCATGTTACCAGTGTGGCTCTCTCCTACCCAAATAAGAATCATCCCTGTTTCAGAGAAGCACATGGAATATGCTGAAGCCATTGCAATAAAGCTATATGGCAGAGTGGATATCGATGACCGAGAAGAAACCGTGAGTAAAAAAATAAGAGATGCTGGAAGGGAATGGATTCCTTATATCATAGTTGTGGGAGATGAAGAGGTGGAGAACAAAAACATTACTGTTACTATACGAAAGGAATCAAAAAAGCTGAAGATGGATGTTAATGAACTCAATGAACTAATACAAAAAGAAATCTCAGGCTATCCTTTTAAAGCTCTTCCATTGCCACAAAAACTCTCCTTAAGACCTAAATTCGTGGGTTGAGAACATGTTCAGAATTGTTAATAAAAAAGAAATCGCTCCTTCAATTCATGAGATTGAGGTAGAGGCAGAGGATATTGCTAAAAAAGCACAACCAGGGCAGTTTGTTATTGTCAGAATTAATGAGAAAGGGGAGAGAATACCTTTAACCATAGCAGATTTTGGAGAGGGTAAGATTACTATAGTGTTTATGGAAGTGGGAAAAACAACGATGCATCTTGCCTCTCTTAAGGTTAAAGATAGAATTCAGGATATCGTAGGTCCCTTAGGAAATCCCTCTGAGATCAAACATTTTGGAAGTGTTGTGTTAGTAGGAGGGGGTGTGGGTGCAGCACCGATTTTTCCTCAAGCAAGAGCTTTAAAGGAAGCAGGCAATAAGGTGATTTCTATCATTGGGGCAAGGAGTGCTAACCTGTTAATATGGGAGGATAAAATAAAGCAGGTGAGTGATAAGCTTTACATAACCACAGATGATGGTACTAAAGGATATCATGGCTTTGTTACAGATGTTCTCAAGAATATTATTCAAAACAATAGCGTTGATAGAGTCATAGCCATTGGTCCTGCTGTGATGATGAGGGCAATAGCAAGTGTAACCTCTCCTTTCAAAATTAAAACAATCGTAAGCCTAAATTCAATAATGGTGGATGGTACAGGGATGTGCGGGGCATGCAGGGTGCTTGTTGGTAACGAGACAAAATTCACATGCATTGATGGACCTGAGTTCGATGCTCATCTCGTGGATTTCACCCTGCTCATGAATCGTTTAGCGATGTATAAACAAGAGGAGAGGATAGCACTTGAGAGGTTTAAATGTAACAAAGAGGGATGCCTATGTTAGAACGGCAGGAGATGCCAAAACAGGATGCAAAGACGAGAATAAAAAATTTTAATGAAGTAGCTCTTGGTTTCACAAAAGAGCAGGCAATCAGAGAGGCAAAGAGATGTCTTCAGTGCAAGAAACCTTCTTGCATTCAAGGGTGTCCTGTAGAGGTGAAGATACCTGATTTCATCAAATGCATTGCAGAAGAAGATTTTGAGAGTGCGATAAAGATTATTAAAAAGGATAACTCTTTACCAGCAATCTGCGGTAGGGTATGTCCTCAGGAAACCCAGTGCGAGCAGGCATGCGTATTAAGTAAGAAATCATCATCTATTGCTATAGGATATCTTGAGCGATTTGTGGCAGATTATGAGCTAAGTAAAGGTGTTGAAGTAATACCTCCTTCAAAACTTACAGGAAAGAAAGTAGCTGTGGTAGGCTCAGGACCTGCTGGTTTAACCGCTGCCTCAGAGCTTGCGAAAAAAGGGCATGAGGTCACCATATTCGAGGCACTTCATGAAGCAGGAGGTGTTCTCACCTATGGCATACCTGAATTTCGTCTTCCTAAGAGCATTGTTAAGGCAGAGGTTGAGTATGTGAAGAAATTAGGCGTTAATATACTTCTTGATTATGTTATCGGTAAAATTGCCACGCTTGAGGATTTGTTATACGAGTTTGATGCTGTCTTCCTTGGAACAGGTGCAGGCTTGCCATTATTCCTAAACATAGAAGGGGAGAACTTGAATGGGGTTTACTCTGCCAACGAATTTTTAACAAGGGTAAATCTCATGAAGTCCTATAAGTTCCCTGAGTATGATACCCCTCTTCCTTTCTATGGAGAATGGAATGGAAAAAAGGTGGTGGTTATAGGTGGGGGAAACGTTGCCATGGATTCTGCACGATGTGCTATTCGCTTAGGAGCTTCTGAGGTTACCATTGTTTACAGAAGGGGGGAGAAGGAGATGCCTGCAAGGGCAGAGGAGATTGAGAATGCTAAGCAAGAGGGAGTAGAATTCAGACTCCTTACCAACCCAATTCGCATTATCGGTGATGATAGAAACTGGGTCACCCATATAGAATGCATCAACATGCAGTTATGCGAGCCTGATGAATCTGGTAGGTGCAGACCTGTGCCAGTTGAAGGAACAGAGCATGAGATAGAAGCTGATATCGTAATCATTGCCATAGGAACCACTCCCAACCCTCTCATACTACGTAGCACTCATGGACTTGAGATTACAAAAAAAGGAACTATAGTAGTGGATGAAAACTATGCAACCACTATAAGAGGAATATATGCGGGTGGTGATGTGGTTACAGGCTCTGCAACCGTGATAAGTGCAATGGGTGCTGGAAAGAAAGCAGCAAAGGCAATAGATGAGTTCCTAAGTAATGCTTAGGTTGCTTCTTAAAGATAAACTTCCTAAGGAAAAGCTTTGTTTTGTGCCAAGGGGTTTTGAGGTTGTTGGAGATATTGCTATTATCAAGATTCCCTCCTGCTTGGAGAAAGAAAAATACCTCATCGCTGAGGCATTAATCTCTAACAGAAAGGATATCAAGGTGGTTCTTAGAAAGACAAAGAAGATTCATGGAGAGCATCGTGTAGGAGGGTTTGAGCTACTCATAGGGGATAGAACCTATACCTACCACAAAGAAAATAACTGCATCTTCTATGTGGATATCACCAAAGCCTATTTTTCATCTAAGCTGGGATATGAACGCATGAGGATAGCTCGAAAAGTAAAAGAAGGGGAGCATGTTTTGGTACCGTTCTGTGGTGTTGGTACCTTCTTAATACCCATCAAGAAACATAAAAATGTGAGTATAGTGGGACTGGATAACAATTATTTTGCATGTAAATATCTCAAGAAGAATCTTGAACTTAACAATATTCATGCAGAGGTTATCTTGGGAGATGCTAACTTTATTAACAATACCTTCAGAAGACGTTTTGATAGAGTGGTGATGCCCACCCCCTATGGAAAAGATCATTTTCTGATGCTTGCAAAAAAGTTATTAAAGCCAGAAGGAGTGGTTCATTTCTATACCTTCAAAAAAGATGAAGAGCTTGGGTATTTTAAACGTATGCTTGAGGCGAGAGGGTGGATTATAGAGTTTTATAGAGCGTGTGGTAACGTGGCGCCAAGGGTAAAGCGATATGTCTTTGATTTAAGAAAAACTAACGTTCTGCTATAATTTCAACACCTTTACCAATGGTGGTGATAAAAGCCTCACTTCTCACATTGCTTTTTAGAAACGCATGCTTCATCGCCTGAGCAACTTCTTCTCTTTGCTTCATTTCACATATTGCAATCATGGTTGGACCTGAGCCACTTATTGTAACGCCTGCTGCCCCGGCTTCAAGTGCACTTTTCTTAACAAGCTGGTATCCAGTAATCATTCTTGACCTCCTCTCTTCGATGATTCTGTTCTCCATGCTCTCTCCTATCAATGCTATATCGTTTCTCATCATCCCAACAACCATGCAGGCTGAGCTTCCTATATTGAAGGAGACATCATCGAGTGAAAGCTTGGATGGAAGAATGGCACGTGCTTTTCTTGTGCTCACAACAATATCTGGATGCACAGCCACAACTCCAATATTCTCTGGTTTCAAGGAAATCACTTTGTTCTTATGCACAATCACAAAACCACCCAATAAAGCGGGAGCAACATTATCTGCATGAGATATCCCTACTGCTGCTGCTTCTCCTGAAGCCGCGAGTTGTACAAGTTCATAGGTTGAAAGCTTTAGATCATACATTCTATTCAGAGCGAATGCAATCCCTGCTGCAGGTGCAGCACTACTCCCTAACCCGCTTGATAAAGGTATATTTCGATGTATGGTTATTTTAACAGGTTTTTCAAGATTTGAGGCAATAACTCCTGCGGTGTTTTTTCTTGGGTCTATAGGGATATATTTTGCCTCTCGTCCCTTAATGATCACCTGCACCCTATCACTTTTCTCAATCTCGATGATGTCAGCAGGTTTCTCAAGAGCAATACCAAACACATCAAATCCAGCGCCAAGATTTGCAGAGGTGGCAGGCACTTTAAGTTTCAAATACTCTGTCATAATCCTTGAGGTTGCCCTCAAGAAATAAAGCATTAACCACTCATCGGATTATAGCAATGCATGAATAATCTTGATGATAAACTCACCTATGGATGGGTATTCTTTTACTGCAGCTGAGATATTCTGTTGCTCTAATGATACTCTTATTTTTGGCGGGAGTTTCTTGATATACTTCTCTCCAAAACTGCCATGACATGCCACACACATCTTACCAAGCCTTTTGTCATGAACAATATGCGGGTCTCCACCACCATGACACTCTGAACATGCTGTTTTTTGAGGCTTCAAATATGTACCATTGCTATAGGTATGACATCTCAAACATGCCACGTTGCTCATTGCTCTGTGAAAATCTGATGCGGTTATATTACCTGTGGCTTTAATATGACATCGTATGCATATGGCATTCTTATGAATATCAAAAATCTTGCTCATATCGACTTGGTAGCTACGCTCTGCATTCTTTGGTTTATAGTCATGACACTTGCAACTTCGTGATATGCTCTGAGCCTTTTCACTGCTCAGTAAGGTATAATGACAGGGAATACAGAAGCTCCCAGGATGCCATTTATCCGCAAGTCCGTCCTTGAACTCAGGTCTCTCGTATGCATCCGCATATCCTGAAAAAATAATCAGTAATATTATAATAGTAACATATTTGAACATGGTTATCCTCTTCCTGAAATACTCTTACTTTCTATTCCGTACATAATAGGATTGCTCACATTGATAACAACAGTATTAGAAACAGCTTTGTAGGTGTAGCGCTCATCCAGATAGAGGAACTGATCATGGATTAAAGCTTTTGCTGGAGGAAGAACAAAGCTACCAGAGGTAGTGGTGTTTAAGACGTAAGATATAGAAGCTCTTCTACCAGGGCGGAGTATCATGATACGTTTTATTATATCTGTGCTATTCGTATCAGAGAGAGTATAATTGGCAGGAACCTCATCTCTTAACCTGACTATGGCAGTGGTATCACCCATATTCATGGCTTCAGTGGTGATGGTGATATTTTCACCCACGATTACATCAAGCTTGTTTACAGATTTCTTCAAAACAACATATGGCCCACTTACAACCATCCTGCTGGATTTTCTGTTGCGTACCACTACATCATCATACATTAGCTTAGCACTTCCTGCTGGAAATATATAAACACCAGGTTTTTGGGGTTTTATGGTGTAGGTTATCGAGGTAGATTCATGGGGTTTCAGGGTAAGATTCCACATAAGCTTGGTGTTCAACGCTATGATTCCGGAAGGAAGTGTATCGTTCAGGATAGCTTTAAGCTCCCTACCCATGTTGTTTTTAATGCTTATGGTAACAACACCGATATCCCCCATGTACACCCTCTCAGAGACGTATTTTCTCAGCGTAATCTCTCTTGTTTTCACAACCTGTGGTATCACCTTGACATAGGTGGAATCAACCACTTGGTATGCCCTCCCCAACACATCATTACCCCTGAGTTCTGCAGATACTGAGAAGGATTTCCTCTCCTTCAATAAAGGTGCTTTAAAACCAACAGTGATAACCTTGGTATCCTCTGCTCTAAAATCCTCAAGATCATAATTCAGCTTTTCTCCTGATAATAAAGGCAACGTGGAGTTGATTCTGAGACTTACATTCTTCAGCACAGCCTTGCCCTCATTACTGATGGAAAAATTCATGAGAATTTCATCCCCAGGTGAGAATACATGCCTTACTATGGTTTTATTATCCTCTTGCCTTTCATAAGGCATTATCGACACAATTGGTGCAGGTCTTCCCACTACCTTTGTTTGTATCTTCACCCACTGGTCAATGGTCACATTTAATCCATGCATCGCTCCTATATTACCTCTAACTCTCTCAATATCAAGTATGGTGATGTTTATATCACCTACAACCATGGAATCACCTGCTCTTGTGATGTTTCTTGCCAGCATGGTATGGTTACGATACACAGTTATGAGAACTTCATTCTCATAGAAGTCTGATGCCTCAATAATGTAATTATCTCTGAGAACATGCTGATTCATGCGTAATATCTTCTCCTGCGGGTCAACCCACTCGATCTTATCAGCAAGCACAGGAGAGATATAGAGTATTATAATTAAAATCATTATCAATCGCTTCATTTTACCACTATGATATTTCCGTTCAGGACATCTTCTTCCTTTATATTTATATTATATGTTATATTGTCATAACTTAATACATAACTACCAATCAGCCTTGTTTCGTAGGGGCTATCCTTAGAGTAAGGTACCACAAACTCAAAATTGCCTTTTTTATCAGCTTTTGTTTCTTGATGATAATAAAATATTCTTTTTTGATTGGTGATTATCTTAGCTGAGAGATTAATTCTTTGATTATACGAAGCGTTTCCTTTTATCCTTGCCCCGTTTACATACTCAAATATTTTTATGTCTTTTGTTGGTTTATCAAAAAGGTTGGGATAGGTTTTTTCTGATTCGTATATCATCCTGTAATGCTTAAGTCCATTCCCATCAAATACATGAAGTTTAGCATACATTGTTTGAAAATATTTATTATTTGGTAGGTTATGTTCATTTAGGTATGATGAGATATCTTCTCCTGCAAAGCCTGCTATGGATGCAAAAGCACCTCTCAGCACAATCTTGTTTCCTCTAATGAACTTGTTTAATCCCATTCTTCTATCCACGATAACATACCTTGCCTTTCTCTTCTTCATGATTTCATTGGCATAGCTTTCATTCTTGGCTAAAAAGAATCTTGCAGAGTCCTCTCCACCAATCTGAAAATTATTTGCCACCACAGGTTTCTTGGAGATATAGAGAATCCAGTTACCATAATCCCACCATGCCATCACCCCTCCTTTAGAGGTGTGCTCCCTCATCCATACTAATGAAGTATACCACTCCTGCGAGGGCTTTGGAGGAGTGGTAGAAAGCTGGTAAGCTACCACAATGTTTGGAATGATTAGAATCAGAAGAATCAGGTAGGAATATCTGAATTTTATTCTATCTATAAAATAACCAGAGAGTATGGCTATGTTCACCGCAAGTATATAGGTGAAGCGTCTCTGTGAGAGAGTAAGCACAAAAGCTATTATGGTCCATATAATAAAGAACAGCTTTGCTCTATTGATTTTATCATAAAAAAGATACAGAAAAGCAGCTATAGCAACATAGAAGCAGAAGGTAAAGGAATACCATGCAGGGTTGCTAAAGAACTGAAAACCAAGAAACCTGCCATCATAGGTAAAAAAAAGCGGTTGAGCTTCATGTATCTGTTTCAACACAGGGGTTAGTCTCAGCAGATATCCTATACCACTTGATAGACTTTGATAAAAAGAAGTCAGATTAGCGATTACAACCCAACCTATAGCAAAAAAAAGCATTACTACAGCTACATAGTGATACCACTCACGATTCTTCATCCTGCTGGATATAAAACCCAAGAAAACTATGGTTATGGTAAAAATACTCAGGTAGATTAACTGGAAATAGGAGAGCACGTTGTACTGAATGGTTTTAAGCCATGGTATCCAGAGATAGAATAGAAGAATGATCATTAAAGCGGTAAGAAAAGAGATGCCACCTGCTCTTACAAGATATGATGAATCAACGCCTAGCTTTCTATCAAGGATGAACTGAACTATTGTATATAGTAATATCATGCCAGCAAATATGGGTGCTCCATTCCATGTGAGAAAGGATATGCCTATTATCACCCCTGATAAAATGGCAAATCTGTAATTAGTTAATGATTTTATAAAGAGCAAGTATGCCAGAACAGAAAGAAGCACCTCTGCGATGTGGTGGTCTGTGAAGCCAAGAAAAGAGACCATAACATGAGCAGGCATCACTGCAAGCAGAAGTGAGGCAAATAACGCTATATTTTCATTGAAGATTTGCTTAGCTATGCAATATATTAATAATATAGAAAACAAACCAAGCACAACAGGAAAAAAAGCGCCTGTGGTTTCCATGAGAGCTATGCTGGGTTTCCCAAGCCCCAAAACTAAAGAAACAAAGGCTATACTCTGGTCAAACAGGGGTGGCCAGCCCACAAGGGCGCCGTAGGGATAATTAATATAGTTATCAAAGAGGAAGGTGCGTGGGAATATGTTGATGTAGGAAAACACCCTCCACATATGATAATATGGGTCGGTTTCAAGAAACACCACCTTACCAGAGTCAAATACTGCAGTATAGGTGAGAAGACGAACAACTAAGCCCAAAAAAATGATCAGAGCCAAGAATATCCTTTTGTTTTCTGTCATGTTTATATAGCAATAATACTAAGTTGTATTGGGCAAGAACTATATGAAAATTACTGTATTGATTCCCACAATCAATGAGCCTGCTATTGGTGATGTGGTAAAAAAGGCGTATGAAGCACTTTCTGACCATGATGTGAGAGTTGTGGTAATCGACAAGTCCAGTGATGATACTCCTGAACGAGCAAGGAATGCAGGTGCTTTTGTAGTTAAGCAGTATGGCGTTGGTTACGGAGATGCCTATCTTCAGGGTTTTGAGCATATAGAGGATGCTGATGTTGTGGTGATGATGGATGGAGATGATACCTATGATGCTTATGAAATACCCAGACTGCTTGAACCTCTGCAATCAAAAAGGGTTGACATGGTAATAGGGAATCGTTTAGATAGCATGGAAACAGGTGCCATGAGCTTCAGGAACAGAATAGGTAATAGAATAATAAGCTATCTTCTTAACAAGATGTATCATGTTAACATTAAGGATACCCAGTCAGGATTCAGAGCTATAAAGACAGATAAGTTAAAATTGCTGGATTTCAGTTCAAGCGGGATGCCCTTTGCGAGTGAGATGATAATTGAGGCAATAAAGAATGACCTAAGTATAGTAGAAGTACCTGTAAGCTACAGGCGTCGAGTTGGTGAGGTGAAGCTCAGAGCCTATAGAGATGCCTCTCAAATCGTGGGGTTAATCCTTCGTCTTGTGAGAGACTACAACCCTCTTGCCCTCTTCGTCCCACCTGGAATTATCTTAATTATCCTGGGTGTTGGTCTGGGAATGAACATAGTGTTTCAGTGGGTGCAGACAGGTGTGATAGACCGTCTTGCCTCAACCATACTTGCAGCATTGTTAATAATGGCGGGATTGCAGATACTTTTCTTTGGTCTTCTCGCTGACATCATTCTGGCATCCCTGCGAAGATACAATAGATAGCATGAATCCCAAAGTATCCATAATAATAGTGAATCTTAATGGTGCGAATTATCTATACGATTGTCTCTCTTCCTTGAAGAGTATTGATTATCAGAACTATGAGGTCATACTGGTGGATAATGCTTCCAGTGACTCTTCACTCCCTCTTGTAAAACAGAACTTTCCATGGGTCAAGATAATAGCTCTAAAAGAAAATCATGGTTTTGCAGAGGCTTCGAATATTGGAGCGGATCATGCTTCAGGAGATTTACTGGTTTTTCTGAATAACGATACCAGAGTTAAAAAAACATGGCTTTCAGAAATGGTAAAACATATGGATGATTCAATAGCCACATGTGGGAGTAAGATATTATTCTATGAAAAAGATATTATTAATCATGCAGGGGGTGCGATAACCCTGCTTGGTAGTGGATATGATATAGGGTTTGGTAAGAGGGATTCCAAAGAGTTTGATGATACAAAGTTCGTGGGAAGCACCTGTGGATGTTCTATGCTTATCAGAAAAAATATCTTTGAGCTTTTAGGGGGTTTCGACCCTGATTATTTTGCCTGTTCAGAGGATGTTGATTTGTGTTTGAGAGCATGGATATATGGATTTAAGAACCTGTATGTGCCTTCCTCGGTAGTATATCATCGATATGGAGGTACTCTGGGAAAAAGACAATCTTATAAAAGGGTTTATTTCTGCCAGAGAAATCGTTTAATCAATATACTGAAGAATTTTGAGCCTCAAAATATCTTGAAAGGAATATTAATCTCCATAATCTATGATTTTGTCAGGATTTTATTTTTTGTATGCAAAAAAGATATAAAGCTAATATTCTATCTTATTAAAGCATATATCGATGTTTTAATGATGACTAAACCTATACTGAAAAAAAGAAGGGTGATACAAAAAAATAGGAGGGTATCAGATAACAAACTTGTTAAGATGGGCGTGATAACATCTTTAACTAAGGGAATACATGAGTTCATTCGACTGAATATTAATTTATATGGCAATCATGGCTTGTAAAACAGGATAACTCCTACTATAACCAAAATCTTCGCAAGCATACTTGCAATATAGTTTATAATAGTGATTTTAACCCCAAGTCTTCCAAAAAGGCTAAGGTACATGGCAGTGCTGTATTTGATGTATATCATGGTTATTACAGCCATGTTTCCTATTAGCAAGGTCAGAAGTGCCTGTTTCTGGGTGATGAGATGCTG
>CAZCRM010000017.1:0-16774 GCA_964501085.1 uncultured Methanosarcinales archaeon
AGTGGGGAATTCTGGGATTGGCGTGATTGTGGTTATGTAGGTGGCGAAGGTATAAGTATTGGTGTCTGAACCAAAACCTAAGTATTCTGCTTTTGCTTCTACAACGTGGGTGTAAGTATTTGGTGTTGCTCCTGTTGGTGGTGTGACATTTAGCGTGGTTATGAGAGAGCCACCTGCTGGAAGAGTCTTACCTACAAGATCTGGTTCAAAGGAATAACTCCATCCTGGTTGCTGTTGTGTCATTGTAAGGTTGGTTATAGTTTTATCCAAACTATCTAAGTTGGTTATATTCACCTCATAGCTTACTGTAACACCACCTGTGGTGGTTGCATTTTGGGGTATTACTTCCACAATTATTCCTGGTTCTGCTGCCGCACTGCCTGTAAATATACCTGAAATTGCTACTAAGGCTACTAACATCACTATTGCTTTTGCTTTCATTTTAATGCACCTTTTTAACATATACAATCATGGTATTTAAATTTATTGCTTTATTAAAATTAAAATAATGATTATACTAATTATCATTATACGCATGCCTGATCACTATGTACCCTGTGGTGCTTGACGTTGAATTAAGATTATGAGAGATTACGGTAACTCTGAAGCTTGTGTTATCAGCTTTTAGAGGAACATCAAGAGTAATAGGGATTGAGAGTTCTTCACCTGCAGCTATGCTTTGCCTTAAGGTTGTGTTGACCCAGCCTCCTTGAATTAATATGGTAACTACATCATCCTTATTCTCACTGCTCAGCAAATCTATTGTGAAGGAGACATTCTTACCCTGATCTGCATAGATAAGCTTTGGCGTGATTCCAACAGCTATGCCACCAAGAGCAGGCTCTGCTGTCTCTGAGGTAACATTAACCTCCTTATTTATGCATCCAATGCCTGCAAACAATATCAGGATTAGGATAAATTTATGAGACATATATCACCCCAGTATCCATCGAAGTTGTGCCAAGTCCTTGAGATATGGCATTATCATGGAACACTTTATAACCTGAGACTCCAGAAGGAATGCTTACCTCAAAAGGTATTAAGATCGTCTCACCTTTTGGAACTCTTACGAGCATAGTTGTGCGATTAAACCAAGATAAATTGGCAGCATAGGCAGGAGGTATACCATTATTATCTAATGTAACCTCTACCATATCATCGAAGTTCGCTGTGCTGATGAGTTTTATATATATGATATCAGATGAGTTAGAGGATATGAACAAAGGCTTGGGAGTGCTGGTGATTGCTATACCACCAAGTGGAATTACCACGGTATAATTTATTAAAGATTCTGCTATATTTCCTGCTTCATCCTCTGCTTCTATTGTAATTGAATATGTGCCTGGGGTAGCATCAGATGGAACTGTTATATTACCTTTCCATAACCCATCAAAGGTTAATGGTATATTGTTAGCGGTTACTGAGGTTACTTCTACATTATCTGTTGCATTAACGATTACCTGAAGAGTAGCATTTGCAACAGTTGTGTAGGCATCCAAGGTTACTGATTCAATAACTGGTGGGGTTGTATCCACTGCCTCCTCTACTGTCAAAGTAGTGTTATCTATATCAATTGCTCCTTTATCATCTGTAACTCTTAAACTTATATTACCTGAATAAGTCTTGTTGAATGTAACTATTGGTGCTGCTCCAAATGCATCATCATATTCGCCATCTCCATTCAAATCCCATTCATAACTCACAATCGTTCCATCAGGATCATAGGAACCAGTGCCATTGAATGTTATTGGTTCATTTACAAAGCCAGAGTATGGACCGTCTGCATCCGCAACTGGTGGGAGATTAATATTTACTCGCGCTGTTGTGTTAACTGTGAAATAAACCGAGGCAAAGCCAACATTGCCTGTACTGTCGTTGGCATAAACAACTATACTATGCTGACCATCTCTCAGGTTCGTTAGAGTTGTGTTTGGAGTAAATGTGGTGTTAGCGCTGTTATCAAGGGAGTACCACCAGGCGTCTACAGGCTCGTCTGCAGACACAGCAAGAGATATGGCTGTGGTATTATAAGTTATATTCTTGGGCGAATGTATGGTTATACTCGGAGGTGTGGTATCAACACCAACCACATATAATACTATTGAAAGCACATTGTTTGTCTCATTGCTCTCATTTATGAAATTCTGCGGGTCAACTATTGCTGTCAGGGTATAATTCCCTGCTGAGGCTGCAAAGGAGAAGTTGACCACAGCTCTTGTTAAACCATTCATTAATATTGGCTTTGTATAGTTTGTTCTGTTCACACTAAGGATTATATTTACTGGCTGGGCTACAGAGGTGTTTCCATAGTTGACGATCTCTACTGTAATATTAACAGTTTCTCCTTCTTTAGGTGAGGGGGGAATAATATTTATTGCCACTGGAGCGAAGTCAGGCTCTACCAGAGACATTGTTGTGAAACTCAAACCCTCGAGCACAGAGTAGACGCCCACAAAGTCTGTGCTGTTGATGGTAAGGTAATAGGTAGTGTTTGGCTTGAGACCTGTTGCGGTCATGGTGTGATAGGTGGTTGCCTTGTTATCTTTAAAGCTTAGAGTATAGGTGGATGGTGTCTCTCCAAGTTTGAGCTCGCTGTAGGTGGGCTTGTCCGTTCTCCATATTATCTTCGCACTTCTATACTGTGGCTCTATTACAACTCCGGTGATGTTTGGCGGCGCTCTGTAGTATACGGTGTATCTCTTGGTGTTGTCGTGGTCAACTATGTGAATTCTACCTTCTCTCTGCCAGAAGTTGAGCGGATGAAGCTCTCTGCCGTCCTCTCTGGCCACCTTTACTATGCTGTAGCTGCCATTTAACGGGTCTGGCACGGAGAAGTACACCCAATCGGTTCTTGTAGTGTTGAGCACTATGTCAAACTTCATCTCAGGCATTGTAGGCGTGCTATTTACCATGGCATTTAGGTGGTAGACTGGCTCGTCCATACACTGAGAGTCAATTATATAGTCTGGTACGCCGTCGCTCTCGTTTCTAAGTGTTACATTGTCTATCAGGAAGTCAAACGTCTTATCCCTGCCAGGTCTGGTGTTCATGAATTCTTTGATGAGCACGTGTGTGTTCACCTCTTTAATCAGTGAGGTTGCTTCACCACCAAGAGTATCGCTGTGCTTGAAGCTAGCATTGTATTCTGTGAAGTTGCCTGTCACACTCACATACATCTGCCAGCCTGCTATTGTGCATGTGTTTGGTGGCACGTCTCCAAAGGTGACTTTTAAGCTGTTTTCAACGAGTTTTCCATTAACCCATGCTCCAAGGAGCTTGAACTCCACGTTTCCTCCGCCGTAGGACTCCACTATCTTTGGTTGTGCAGAGTCAATAGCAAGGTTCTTTGCCACGCCATGTCCACTGTTGTTTACTCTGACTCCAAACATGAATGGCTGGGCTGACTCGATTATGCCCTGGGTCATGGGGTCATCGCCATACACCCTGTATGGCAGAGCATAGTCCAAAGTAAGCATTGGCATTGGCTCTACTGTTATTTCGTCTGGCCACGTTGTCAGATTGAAGGTGTTGTTCTTTATATCGTAGTTTATAGAGGCTTCCACGGTGTATTTAACACCCTCTGGCGTCTCACCTCCAGCACCAGGGGTGGGTATGATGATCCAGTGTATCTCTGCCGAATCTGCCGCTGGGATGGTGCCATTTTCTATGCTCTCTATGCCCTGCATGCTTGTCACGTTCATGAAGAACAGGTCATTGGCTATGTCTCCTGTTGAATTTCTGATTGTAACATTTACAGAGACGTTTGTCATATCGTAGTCGGGTCTGATGTTTTTAAGCACTAAGGTGGCGTCGAAGGCTTGTCTTTCTAGTGTAAGCTCTTGTTTGATCTCAAGTTTAATCCTTATGCATCCCATCGGCGGACTGGAATAGCAGTCTCCTTCAACAAAAGGCATGCCGGGCCCAACACCAAGCCCTCCGCCTCCTCCGCCTCCTAATGATATAAAACCTGAGGAGGGTGGGGGTGGTGGAGGTAGTGGTGTGGGAGGCTTGCTGCAGCACTCGTCCTGGAAGAGGCACTCGGCGAGATCAACAGCCGCACTTATGCAACTACTGCAAGGTACTGAAGGCAATCCTGGAATGCCATTCCAACAGCTGATAAGTCCGTTGAGGCAATCTGCACCCTGCCATGCATTGCACATCATAGAGAGCTTACAGTTACCGTATGCACCTAAACATGGGACAACAGGACCAAGATTAACAGCTTTTTTAACCTGATGAGCAACTGTGCCTCCAGCACATCCTGTCATAATGTCTAATGCACAAAGTGCCGCATCTCTTATAAAGTTGAGGCATGCTGGTTTTATGGTTATGCGGAGACTATCATGGGGTGGAGTTACATATCTACCGTCCACACATATCGGAGCAGGCTCAGGTGCGATGTCTACGGTGTAGGTATCACACGCCTTTGCCTCCGGAGAGTGGTGTTCAGCCATTCTCACCACGAAGGGAATTGTCACGCTTTCATGGGGTTTTATCTCAGGTATAGTGTCCACGAGGAATTCAACAGTGACAAGCTCTGAGGAGGTAGTGAACTTGGGTGTGTAGTTGAACACTGAGACGATGTCGTTCATATTGGTCACGGTGACATTTCCATAGTACTCACCGCCAGGAGCCATATAGAGTTCCAAGTTGGTGATGTCCATCTTCAGATATGGCAGTGGAGCCTTTGTATCATAGGTTATGTTATGCGTTATCTCATACACATCTGGTATTTCGGTTGGTTTCACAACCCATTCAATCTCCAGGAAGGAGAAGTAGGCGACTGCATCAACTTCTGTGGTTGCTCCAGCCGTGATAACCGCTGTCCCGATAACCGGGTAATGGTGGGGTATGCTAACCCTATATGAGTATCTTCCAGCAGGTACCTCGCTGAAAGTTACAGAGCCACTGGAGTCTGTATTCTGTGTGAAGATCAGGGTATAGGTGTCCTGGTCTACGATTGTTACCTCAGCGCCAGGCAGAACATCACCAACCTGGTTTTTAACATTGATCTTCAGATTTCCAGTCTTAGCTGAGGTTATAAAGAATCTCATCGGGAATACCACGTCTTCATGATTTGAGCTCTTGATTGTCAGGTTGTCCTCATAGACACCGAGGGTGAGGTTCTCTGGCGGAGCGACCAATAAATTGAGCGTTAGATATTCCCTTGGAGCTAAATCGCTTATATTCTCATTTAAAACCCTGATCCATGAATTTCCTGGCTCAACTATACTAATGTTTTTGAGAGTATCATAGCCGTTGTTTACAACCTTTACCTCTTCTACTCTTACAGATCCTGGATTTGCGCCTCCCTGAATATATGAAGGCATCAGAGAGACCACTGGCTGTGCAGGATAGAGCCTGACCACTAACCCTGTTTCCGCATAACCTCCTCGAGAGCTTGAGGCTTTTATGACAAAACTCGCATTCCCAGATGCATTCATTCCTGCTGTGATATTGAACTCAATACTTTTCTTCTCACCAGGGCTGAGATTAAAGGGACTGCTTGATATGTATGCAAAAACATTGTCTGAAGAATTGCCATCCTCTACATACATGGTGATGTCCGTCAGGTTCGAATTGCCAAGATTGTACACATCCACGCTTCCACGCACAGTGCTGTTCTTTGACATCTCCACATTTACAACAGGTCCATATGACTCAAGCTGTTTTCCAGGCAACGGCGCTATGTACAGTCCAAGGATTTCAAACTCTGCATCACTGTCAATTGCTATCACATTTGGATGAGTTACACTAATATAGTATGTCCCTGCCTCATTGGGGAGAGGTTTGAAGATGTAATTGTAGTAACCTTCAGAGTTTGTTGTAAGAGTAACTGATCTCTTGAACCCTTTTGTGGAGATAACCAGCTTGATGCTTGCATTTGGAACTGTTCCGCTGTCGTTGTATGCATAGCCGGATATTGTTATGTTCTCACCCATGTTATAGTACATCTTGCTTGTTGTTGCGTTCGCATCATAGGGTGGTTTCGTGGTTAGAGTAATAATAGATGAGTTGTATGTGAGGTCTTGGGCTGTGTTATCTATTGTCCAGTATGTTGCATTGACCCACGCTTCAACTATGACCTTATCGGGTGCGTTTGAAGGTATGGATATGTTAACAGGCAAGGTTTTAGTTCTTCCTGGGAGGACGATCTCTGAGTAGAGATTGTATGTGGCAGAGGATATGAGCGTACCATTTTCATCTTTAATATTTATGCCTGCCTTCCCTGGTTTAACAATGAGTTCACTTGTCCCTTGGTCAATGAAAACGAGCTTCGCCTCTACCAAGCTTCCTTTTGTAAAGGAGCCTGCAAAGATATCAATAGGTTTTCTTGTTAAATATCTGAAATTTATCTCTTCAGTTATGTTGAATGTTGTGCCTTTAAATTCTCCAAGTTTATCTCCGTAGTAAGTGGGTATTATTATGTTTAAACTGAGATTTTCAAGGTGTATTTTATCTCCCTTGGGGATGTTTATGTATCCTGGAATTCTGGTGGTCTTTCCTGGTAAGATGTAGATCCATCCAGCTTCTCCTCTACCTTTTGATATGATCTCTCCATCATAGTTTATCAGATTGAGGATGACCTCGGTTGGATTTATGCTCACCGGGGCTGAGCCATTGTTTGTGAAGATTATGCCTATGGCATCCCTGTAACCTTCGGTCAGTACTGGGGTATCTATCTTTATTGGATCCAGATTCCTCGTCCTCACTGGTAAAAGCCTAGTAATTGTTGAATTATCCGTCAGATTGAGGTTCACCTTAAGAGCGGTCGTATTCTGTGTCAGGATGTACTCAGAAAATGTAATTGAAGAAGAGGGGGGTATGTTCAAAGCACCTCCAGAGACCACCTGTGATACAGTGCCAAGAGAGTCCAATACCTCAATGCTGTATGCATTTATATTTAGACTGAAATTATTATTGTTTGTTATATTAATCGTTATGTTGTCAGGAAGGTTATTTGCCAGATAACCCTCGGTTCCATACTGCTCAAGCTCTATCAAGACATTGGAGGTGGTTGCTGGATCGCTCTCATGCCCTGCCCTGTCAACTGCAGTCACCATGAAAGTGTAGGTTGCGTTTGTGAGATTAGTAATCCTATAATAGGGTATCTCAACAAGCTGGTTATTGACTTTTGTACCATTCACATATATGTTGTAGCCAGCTATGTCATCCTCAGCATTTGGATTCCATGTAAGCTCCACGGTGGAGTCAAATCTCACCTCGCTAAGCCCAGAAGGTGGAAGAGGTCTTAGATCAACAGTGAAGTTGGTGATATTGACCGCAATGTTACCTGCTCTGTCAACTGCAGACACTTTAAGGCTATAGTTTCCATCCCATGCTATCGTGGAAGAATTTGAAAATACTTCGCCGTTCAAGGTTATATCATAGTTCAACAGGTTTCTATCTGATACTCTGACCACAGGAGTAACTGGAGCACCATAAGCACCACCATCTACAACATTTTCCACCACTATTGACGGTGGCGTCTTGTCAATTTCAAAAGTGAAAGTAGTCAGATTAGAGTTGCCCACCACATCAGTAGCACTTATAACAGTATCATATACACCTTCTGAGAGTGGGGAAGAGGGTGTGAAGACGATTGTATGGTCAGAGAGTGAACTAATGCCAGGAATTACACTTCCATTCCTGTATAGCTCGAGGGAAGAGGCATTCAGGTCTACCCCAGAGCCATAGCCATCATGAAGTCTTACAGTTATGTTATCCAAGCCTTTGAGTATGCTTCCATTAGCTAAAGTGATGTTGTATATATAAGGCGGGTTGGTGTCTGATACTGAGATATAAATGGTGTGGTTATTATTATTTTCATCCACTTCCACTACCGCGTTATAGGCGTCCACCGTGGCTGTTATGGAGTGATTGCCAAAGTATGCCTTCCACGGCACCTTGGTTTGAAGCGTCACTGAGCTGCCAGAAGGCATAGAAGGAGTTATTATATACTGATAGTCAGGACTACTTCTACACGGGAAGGTGCAGGTTCTGTTCTGACAGGCTCCATCTACCTCAACTCTTATTATTGTTCTTCTTGTGGAGTTGCCAAGTCCTATATTACTGACTGTTATATTGAAGTAGATGTCCTGCCCATCAGTTATAACCGAGGGAGCATCTATTGATGTCACTGTAAGATCGGGCTTGAAGACATAGGGCAGGGTTACTGAATTATTGTTGTTGTTCTCGTTGAACTCAACAATATAATCTTCTTCATCTATATAGACATTGAAGATACTCTGACCTGAGACAGCTGTCCAATAAGCTGTGAGATTTTTAACTTCTCCAGAAGAGATACCATCTACTCTGATCTTACTTGAATAGTCTTCTACGCCGAGGGTGGAAGATTGATGTATGGTCGTCTGATGCTGAAGCTTATAAACTCTGAAGGTGGTGTAGAAGCTCCTTCTGGTAGAGGATCCATTGTTGAGAATCTGAGCTTTAAGAAGAACTAAGTCGCCTTCTGAAAAGTTGGATGGTTCCCAAGAAAGGTTGAGGATAACTAGGTCAGAGGCTTTAACCTCAGGGAGATTTAAGCTATAGCTGTTGTCGCTCTCATTGGTCTCTTGGATATAACCATAGGCATCAGCCACGACCTCAAAGCTGTGGTTACCAGGAGAAGCCACCCAAGGGGCTGAAACTTCAACTGTAGAACCAGATGTCAAGCCCCTTACAAGTCTTGTGGCCAGTGGTTTTCCATCTATTTTGAAGACTACATAGAAATTCTTATAAGTTGTTCCTTCAGTGTTGGTTATATTTGCTTTAAGGGTTACAATCTCTCCATCGTCAAAGCTGGAGGGCGTGAAGTCAACAGAGCTAACCGCAATATTTGAAGTCCTTACTAGGGGAAGAACCGCCTTAAGATTATTGTTGGACTCGTTTGTTTCAGGAATTAAATCGCTATAGTCGGCAACTGCCTCCAGGGTATGATTGCCTAAGGTAGCAGTCCAGCTTCTCTTAACTGTAAAGCTTCCATTGGGAGGTAGATAGGTATAGTTATAGGCATTTCCTATAAAGGTGCTATCTATATAGAAGCCTACATACTTAGGACCATAAGCAACGGCACCTTTACCTACATTTTTGACCTCAGCCTTGAAGGTAACCACTTCACCCTCACTGAAGTTCTGAGGCTCCCAGCTTATATTTGTAACAATAAGGTCCGGGTAGAACACCTCTGGCAGAGATACCTCCAGGATATTGTTAGTCTCGTTATCCTCGGGTATGGAATTACCAGAGTCAGCGTAGACTTTAAAGGTATGGTTACCAGGCGTAGCAATCCATGTCTTTGTTACTGTGAAGGTTTCATTGGGAGCTAGGGTGTTGAAGCTATAGCTGTGGCCGATGTATGAACCGTCTATATAGAAGGTCACATACCTGCCCACAGAGGCAATACTCCCATTGCCAATATTCCTTATAATAGCGGTGAAAGTTACACTCTCTCCTGCCTCGAAAGTGGTGGGGCTCCAGTAGATATTCTCCACAACTAAATCAGGTGCTTCAACCGATGGAAGAGCGACTTCTAGAGCGTTGTTGCTCTCATTGCCCTCTGGTATGCCATCACTAGGGTCTGCAACTGCTTTAACTGTATGATTACCAGGTACTGCAGTCCATGTCCTTGTTACTGTGAAACTCTCATTTGGTGCAAGGAAAGTGTAGTTTGAGACAGTACCAATATGAGAGCCGTCAATGTAGAAGGCAACATACTTGTGACCAAGGGAGATATTACCACTGCCTATGTTCTTAACAGTGACTGTAAATGTAACTGTATCACCAGTGATAAAGTTAGTCGGACTCCAGCTTATATCGGTCACAACCAGGTCGGAAGGCTCAACTGATGTGAGGGTCACCTCTTTAATGTTGTTGCTCTCATTGGACTCTGCTATTCTCGAATCAGGGTCTACATAGGCTCTCAGGGTGTGGTTACCTGGTGTAACTGTCCAGGTGCAGGAAAGGTTATAGTTCTCACCAGAATAGAGATTCAGGTAGACATAGGAATTGCACGCATATTCATCGTCGATATAGAAGTTCACCTTCTCACTGTAATACCCATTTGAGATTATAGCGCCTGTGCCGTTGTTTCTGATGGTAGCTTTAAGAGTTATTCTGTCACCGGTCACAAAGCTGGCCGGGGAGTAGCTCACTGACTCGATAATCAAGTCTGGATAAGGTATACCACTTATATTTTCTGTGAAGATATTATTGCTCTCATTGTTCTCTTTAATATAGTTGTATATGTCAGCATGAGCTGAGAAACTATGGTTTCCGGGCTGAGCACGCCAGGTATAGAGAACATTTGCCATACCATTTACAGGAAGAGAGGATGTGATATACCTGTCTGCATAGGATGAGTCAATACCAAACCGTACATATAGCCTTGTCGAGGAAATGTTGCCCCTTCCAATATTCTTCAGTGTGGCGTTGAAGGTGACAAGATCACCATAAGAATAGTTTATATCTGAGATCTTGCCCATCTTAGTTCTCAAAACTTGGGCATCAAAGTAGTTGCCGCCGCATCCCTTGTCTCTCAGGTACACTGCTATCATGTTCTCGCCATCGACCACATAAGGTGTGATATCCACCTGATAATTCCAGTAGGAGTGACCATGGACATCTGACGATTTATTGAGAGTGAGGTTGCCGTTTACCCAGACATCAACGCCATCGTCAGAGGCAATTCTCAGAGTATAGCTATCATTGCCTGTGGCATTGAAGCTCTTTCTGAGATACATGTCGCCACAATTCAGGTCTAAATAGGTTCTGAAGTTACTGGTGTCGCCTATTGGAACCTCACCAGTACTCCAGCTTGAGTCGTTGAAGGAAGCATTGTACCATCCATCGCCAGGATAATAGGTGGTATAATGCCAATAGATTCCTGGCTTGTAGTATCCTCTCCTTATTACCTCAACGTCTCGAGAAGCTGTAACCTGGGATATAACAACATCCGGGTATTCAACAGGAATAAGATTGACCTGCAAAGCATTATTGCTCTCATTGGACTCTGACACTTTATTTCTGTAGTCTGCAATAACTTTAAGCACATGTGTCCCTGGCTGAGCAGTCCAGGTCTGCGAGACATTAACACTCTTCCCAGGAGGTATAACACCAGGATAGTAGCTGCCATAGTAGTTTAGATAGCTTCCATCCACATAGAACATGGTGCGGAAGGGCTGGGCATAGCCAGTGCCGTTGTTCTTAATCGTGGCGGTGAGGGTAACAACAGTGTTTGCAGTGTAGTTCTCAGGCTCCCAGAAGATTCTTTCAACCACTAAATCAGGGTATTCCACGGGGGATAGATTTACCCTAAGAATGTTGTTGTCCTCGTTGAACTCGTTTACATAATTGGCTGAGTCTGCATAGGCTGTGATGGTATGGTTACCTGGATATACTGTAAAGGAGGAGGTTACATTCTCGGTTGAGTTCATGGGGAGGGTCAGCGTTTTTGTGGGATAGGAATTGGTGCTATCTAAGCTTATCCTATTCTGGATGCTCCATGAAGAGATGTTCCCCCCTATATTCTTTATTGTTGCGATGACCGTAATCGTATCTCCAGCTTCAACTTTTGCCGAGGAAGGGTCAGAAAATATGCTCTCCACCACCTCAGCATCAATATAGTTTCCACCTCCCCCATCTCTGAGGTGGATGGCAATCAAGTTTTCTCCTGGGCTTGTATAGGGTGTTATATCAATTGAATAACTCCAGTACCTGTATCCATGGACATCTGACGATTTATTGAGAGCAAGGTTTCCATTTATCCAGACATCAACACCATCGTCGGAAGCTATATTCAAAGTATAGTTTCTGCCGGCAGAGGCATTGAAACTCTTTCTCAGATACATGTGCCCTCCATTGAGGTCTATATATGTTCTCCGGTTGCCGGTGTCGCCGATGGGAGTCTTTCCAGAACTCCAGTTTGAGTCGTTGAAGGAAGCATTATACCAGCCATCACCTGGATAATAGGTGGTATACCGCCATACTATGCCATCATTCTGGTCACCCCTCAACACAACCCTGTGGTCAACCTTGAGAGTGATGTTAGAAACAATTAAATCAGGTAGTGCAGTGTTCGGGCTTCTCGCATAGAAGTTGTTGTTTAACTCATTGCCCTCCTGGATTGCATTATACGGGTCAACCACAGCTTTGAAGTAGAAATCCCCACCTTGGGCATGGCTCCATGTTGAGGTTACATATCCCACTCCACCTTGGGGTAGGTTAAGGTGAGGAGAGGCAGAAGCAATATAAGTGGTGTTCTTGTAGTAGAAGTTTACCTTGACTCTTCCGCTCCAGTCCCCAGTGCCGTTGTTCTTTACAGTAGCGTTTAGTGTTATGCTATCGCCTACAGTATAATTGTAGGGCTCCCAGGTTAGATTTGTAATTATCAGGTCAGGCTCTTCAACATAGGGCAGAGTCACCTCATATGCGTTATTGCTCTCATTTAACTCATAAACATAGTTGTAATAGTCTGCCCTTGCCCTTAATGAGTGATTACCACCCTGAGCTTTCCAGGTTATTGAAACGCTTTTATTTCCTCCCGGAGCGAGATTTATATAAGGAGAGCTATAGCCTATATAATTTCCATCAATGTAGAAGTAAACATAATCATAGTGAGCTCCAGTTGAAATCTCTCCAATGTTCTTGAGTGTGGCTGTAAAGGTTACAGTATCACCAGCAGAGTAGTTGGCAGGTGACCAGGTTAAGTTGGTTATCACAATATCTGAGCCGTTCACATAGGGTAGGTCAATGGTAAGCTCGTTGTTGGACTCATTTCGCTCTTTAATCTTGTTTCTGTAATAGTAATACTCTGACCAGTCAACAACTGCCTTTACAGTGTGGTTCCCTGGATATGCAAGCCAATCGGATCGAGAATTACCACCTATGCTCACACTTGCCCCCGGGACTATTGAGCCACTGTAATATACGCCATAGTAATCCAGGGACGAGCCATCCACATAAAAGGAGGTGCGGAAATAGCCGCTTGCCACACCATCGCCTATGTTCTTCACGGTTGCAGTGAAATAAACTCTTGTCCTAGGAGAATAGGGATCTGGCGACCAAGTAATGTTCTCTACTATTAAATCTGGTCCTCCAATATGTGGAAGAGCTACACTAAGCTTGTTGTTGGTCTCATTGTACTCTGCCCAGTAGTTGTTGTAGTCTGCTACAGCTGTTAGAGTCCTGTTACCTCCTCCGATGCTGGCTGTCCAGTAGCGCTGGATGCTAACACTCTGATTGACACCCAGTGTTGTGACCCATGCTGTGGTTATGAGTTCTCCGTCAATGTAGAATCCAACATAGAACCCGCCTGGTGCATTACTAGGTCCAAGGTTTTTAACAGTTGCGTATAAAGTAACCCTCTGGCCTATGCTGAAGTTGTATGGGTCCCATCTCAGATTTGTTACAACAAAATCAGGATAATTATTCAAAGGCATGCTCAGATGGGTGCAGCCTATAGTGCCATCATCATTCCAACCATCTGGCCTGTCACAAGTGTTGTTTAATCCTGTGTTGTTTATAGAACCGGAAAGATAGAAGTCAAGGTATGAGTTGCCAGCAACAAAATTGTTGTTTACCGTGTTGTTGTTAGAATTCAGAAAATAGATTCCTCTGTAACCTGAGCTTACGTTGTTGTTCTCTATCCTGTTGCTATGAGACCTGTAAAGGTAGATATTGTTGCCATTGTTCTTTGATACTATGCTATTCTCTATGGTGTTGTCATCGGAGTAATAAAGATATATTCCATAGTAGTTAGAGCTAATATTGGCGTTTTTTATGGTGTTATTGCTTGAAAAGCTGAGATAGATTCCATTGCCCCACCTGCTTGAGCCTGCAGTGTTATTAGTTATGGTGTTGCCATCTGAAAGGTAGAGGTATATGTTTTCGTAATTATTTCTGGTTATGTTGTTGTTTTCTATGGTGTTGTTGCTGGAAGAGTCGAGGTATATGCCGTAGTTGTTTGATGTTATGTTATTGCCTGAGATGTTTGAGCTGTTGACCTTGTAAACTCTGACTCCACTGTAACCTGAGCCTGTTATTGTAAAGCCGCTTATGTTCACATTGTCTGCTGTGATGTCAAACACATGGTCATAAGCGTGGTTTGCATCCACTATGGCTAAAGAAGTTCCAATACCAGCGATGCTAACAGGCTTGTTCACATCCACTGTTTCGGTATACCTTCCCGTGCAGACGAAAATTGAGCCTCCGAGGGGTGCAGCGTCCACTGCTGACTGTATCGTTTTATATCCCGATCCCTTTCTATCCACAACAATATCATATCCAACACCAGTATAGGCGGTGTAGCTTGAAGAAAAGGCAACACCATCGTCGTTCTCATAGTAAGCCGTGACATTGTTCTTCAAAACCCCAGAGGAGGCGATTATATTAACTGTTATTGTTATATTTCCACCTGCACCAGAGGCAAGGTCTCCTATGTTGAAGGTGACTACCCCTGCTGAATGACTCCCTCCACTGTCGTCGCTTATATAGGTTGCTCCAGCGGGAAGATAATCCTTAATAACAACATTCCTCGCAGGTGCTATACTCGGGTTAAAGTAGGATATTGTGTAGTTTACCAAGCCTCCTGAAGACACTGCACATGGACTTGAGAGCTTGACCTCTGGATTCGCTATGAGTGTCTGCGCATGAGCCGTCTTGTTTACAAGACTTCCCTGTGGGTTTTTGAAAACAAGACTTGCAGTATTATTTACATAGCCTCCTTGTTTTGCAGTGCTCTTTAGAGTTACATTTATCTCGCAGTTGCCTCCTGTGTTGCTGCTCACATTGCCTATGGGTAATGTCAACACCGAGCCTGCAAGGCTACCGCTGCAGGTGTCAGAAACATAGGTTACATTGGAGGGAAGGTAATCATAAATCGTAAAATTAGAGATACTGCTGCTATAATAATTGAAATATGTTATATTGTAGGTAATTATACCACCCTTTGGGGCAGAGAAGGGTGCTTCTTTTGTTGCATATAAACCCGTGAAGAAAAGTATTGCAAAATAGTCATCAAGGCTCGGAGTATCATAGGAGTAGACTAGGCCATCTGTGCCGTTAACACTCTCTATTCCCACAGTGGCATCGGCACCGTAGTCATAACTTGAATCATCAAAAAATACATCCTTATACTGGAACTTTATCTCCCCGGTCTCATATAATATGACCTCAAAGGTGCTATCATCCCCCACGTCATAGCTTGGCACATTATACCACTCCACCACAGTGTAACGTTCCGGTGGGGAGCCGAAGGTCTGATAATATATTGTCCCACCCTCAGAAGGATCTAAGTCGTCCCAGAAAGGGGCAATAACTGCATTCGGTGTTGAGGTGCTTGGAATAGAGCCACCTGTGCTTGTAGATCCCGAGGAATAGAAGGTTAAAAATCCGTTGGAGCTAACATAAACTGAATCAAAAACATTGCCATAGAAGGTAAAGTTAAAGCCGAGGGGGATAAGAGTAGAATCATCATCATCGGTTACTCCTGTGTCAATGCCTGTTGAGCTGATTTCTATCCAGTTGTAAACCACCCCGGAGTTGCTGTCCTTAAATTTGTAGCCGAAACCATCTGGTCCGCCAGTAACCGCGGATGCAGCACTGCTTAATGCCAAGCATCCAAGAATTACCCACGCGAAAATTAAAAAGCCAGACCATCTCTTTTCTGCTTCTTCCATTTGAACTACTTCATGTTCACTCTTGCCTGTTTTATCATATGCTTCTGGGAAAGCCTCTATTTCATTTGTACTCATATACTCCTCCCTCCTTACCGTTTAGATTGGGGTAGATCGGGGCAACATTGTAAATAAATTGTCTAAGTTTTCTTTATGTAAGTTTTTATACATAAATTTTTCGAAATTTTTCACGATTAATAATAATAATTACCATAATTCCTCTCAATTCATGATCTGATAAATATTAAAAGCTAACAAGCTGGGTATCTTAACAGCCAGACCTCTTCTACTTATAGCTCTTATTTATCTTTGAAAGTTTTACATAGTATTTTTTCTCTTCTTCGCTTTTTACCATGTTTTTTCTTTTTATTGCAATGAAGGTTATGCCTCTCTTCGTAAGTTCTTCTTCAAATTCTTTGCAGATCTGTTGGCTGCAACTACGTTTTTCATATGTCACCAGATTTTTTCAACGGGGTTCAATTGATATTTTTAGGCAGCCAGAGAAATTGAATCCCTGGATGATTCCTTGAGCAATCTTGAACAATATGTGAAGTGTGATATGTTGCATTATCCAAAATTATAAAAATAATTTTATCAGCATACTCCTCTAAAAGTTGTTCCAGAAAGACAATGAAGTTTTCTGAATTTGCTCTATCAAAAAAAGCATATGATTACCGGATTTCGCATTCAACGCTACAAAAACACTAAGTTTCATCCACATACGACGTAAGGGAGGAAGTAGCCGAAAGGTAGATTTGTCTTGATACAAAATCACTGAATCTCCACGCTGATTTTGAAATGCTTCACGAATAGCCTTTAATTTTTGCGAGGCAAATTCATCAACCTTGCTGGCAGAAAGTCTCGGTCTTCGACAACGGTAGCCCAGTTCATAAAGAACATTTCTCAGTGTTGTCTGGCTTAAATCCATAATTGGTTAAGTAAATAAATCAACAGGAGAGAGAGTCCAAAAACATGCTAAAAATCCATATATAAGTAACACATATTTTTTGTGGGTTACTTATCCTCATAAAAGGAATGTTAGAAGTAGGGTTCTCATGAAATCAATCGGGGATAGATAAATAAAGTTCATCATTCTTCCATCC
>CAZCRM010000018.1:0-15727 GCA_964501085.1 uncultured Methanosarcinales archaeon
AAGTTAAAGGGCTTGAGGAGGAGATAGATGAAGCTGTCTACAAGCTCTATGGTCTTAAGAAGACATAGCTGTTATCAAAGATTATCTTGAGGCAGACTGCTGAAAACAGCTAACTTTTTTATTTTCATGCGCCGAGTTTCGCTCGGTTTGGATACAAACTATTATAGAAATTTCAATATAAGATTAAAACAAAATAAGATTAAAACAAAACCAATATGCTTTTAAACAAAAAATACCATGTTCTTCGGAAAGGAGGATGCAAACATGTTTGGCATCGAATTTGTTCCAAACGAGCCTGTTCTGAAGCTTGCATACTATACAAAGCTTGCGGAGGATAACGGGTTCGATAATGTATGGATAACTGATCACTATAACAACAGGGATGTATATACAACGCTTGCTGTACTGGCATTAAACACCAACAGAATCAAGCTGGGAACAGGGGTGACAAACCCATATACAAGGAATGTTGCTATCACTGCTCAGAGTATAGGGGCTATAAATGAGCTTTCTGGAGGTCGTGCGGTCTTAGGTATTGGACCTGGAGATAAAGCCACCTTTGATGCCATGGGCATACAATGGGAACAGCCCATGACAACAATAAAAGAAACAGTCTCCGCCCTCAGGGAGTTCTTTGCTGGAAAGAAGGTCTCATTACAGGGAAAAAGGGTGAGCATCAGTGGTGCGAAGCTGGCATTCAAGCCAGGTAATATTCCCATCTATCTTGGAGCACAGGGACCCAAGATGCTTGAGCTTGCTGGTAAGATAGCTGATGGTGTGCTCATCAATGCCTCCCATCCAAAGGATTTTGAGTTTGCTATAAAGCAGATCACAGCAGGAGCAAAGGCTGAGGGAAGGGATCCCAAGAGCATTGATGTGGGAGCATACACCTGCTTCTCCATCGACAAGAAGGAAGAGAAGGCAAAGAACGAGGCGAAGATTGTTGTAGCTTTCATTGTTGCTGGTTCACCAGATATGGTACTTGAAAGACATGATATAGATATAAATGCAAAGAAGACCATTGGTGATGCCATAGCCAAAGGAGATTTTGCTGGACTTAATAAATTAGTTACTGATGATATGATTGATGCCTTCTCAATATGCGGTACACCAGAGGATTGCAGTGCAAGGATCGAGGAGTTGAAGAAGATAGGAGTAACTCAGGTAGTAGTAGGTTCGCCCATTGGTCCAAATAAGGAAAAGGCTATCAAGTTAATAGGTAAGGAGATTATCGGAGGAAAGTAGTGTGCCCACAGCCACCGGGGGTTTACTAAAGCTTGGCGATATGGAAGCCCCAAACGTGGGGCTACCCAAAATTGCTGAGGTGGCATACAACAACTACTGCACCTCATGTGGTAGCTGTGAAGCCATATGTCCTTTCAATGCTCCAGTAGTTAGACGAGAACCTGTTGATGTAAGCAAGGATAAAAAAAATTACAGAAAGGTGGAGATAAAAACAGAGGGTTATTTCAGGGATGTCAACCCCTTCAAAACCGAGATCAATCCCTGCGTTTCATGTTATGCATGTGAACGTGTATGTCCCATTCTTGATGGTTTTCCAGAGGATGAGTTCAGCAACATACGTTACATGAAGGCAGGGAGAAGCATCTCGCTCAAAGGTCAGGATGGTGCTGTTGTCTCTCAGATTCTGAAATCTCTGCTTGAATCAGGAGAAATCGACTGCGCTATTGGTGTTGTAAGAAACCATAAGTGGGAGACCGAGGTAGTAATGCTCACATCGCCTGAGGATGTTCCCAAAACCAGCGGGACAAAATACACCTACCAGCCTGTTGTTGCCACCATGAGACATATACATAGGGCGTATATTGATGCCTACAAAACATCACTGAAAAAATACAAAAAAGTTGCACTGGTAGGAGTGCCATGCCAGGCTCATGGAGCCCGTTTATTCAGAGAGAACTTCAACAGGATAGAGTTAATCATCGGTCTCTTCTGCATGGAAAGCTTTTCTGAGGAAATCATGTTCTCAGAGGTCATACCCAAGGTCATGGGAGTTGATATCAGAGATGTAGTCAAGATGAATTTCCATAAGGGCAAGTTTATTGTTGAAACTGTAAATGAGACAAAGGAGGTGCCTATAAAAGAGGTAGCTCCAATGGCACGTAAAGCATGCGGCTTCTGTTTAGACTATACCTCATACTATGCCGATATCTCGGTAGGTTCTGTGGGTTCTGCAGATGGGTGGAGCACCATCTTTGTCAGAACAGAGAGAGGAGAAAAATATCTCAACAAGGTTACAGGGATAGAGTACTCTGACAAACCCATAAACATGGAGATGGTAAAAAAACTTGCCAGCATGAAACGCAAACACAATAAGTGGGACTGGGTCTCATTTATGAAAGAAGTATGGAGCAGGGACTCACCTCCCAGACCATGGGGTCTGGAGAGGATAGAAAAGCTGTGAGATGCTTCGTGGGCTTTATCTTGGAAGATTCCAGCCATACCATCTTGGGCATCATGAGGTTCTGAAGAAGATAGCTGAAGAGGTGGATGAGATTATAGTAGGGATAGGGAGTGCACAGAAGAGTCATGAGGTGGAGAATCCTTTCACTGCAGGCGAACGGGTACTTATGGTTTCAAGCGCAATCCAAGAGTTGAACATCAAATACTATGTCATACCTATAGAAGACATACAGCGCAACTCCTTATGGGTATCCCATGTGAAATCCATGGTTCCTCCCTTTGATGTCGCATATACCAACAACCCTCTTGTCATACAGCTCTTAAGTGAGGCAGGAATCATGGTCAAACAATCCCCAATGTTTAAACGCAACCGCTATTCTGGTACCGAAATAAGAAGAAGAATGCTTAACCATGAGGAATGGGAGCATTTTGTTCCACCCAAGGTTGCTGAAATCATCAAGAGCATTCATGGGGTGGAGAGATTGAGGGCAGTGGCAAGGACAGATAGATGGTAGGTATATATAGTTAACTCTAAATACTATAATAGCTATTCTTGATTTCCCTGTTCAGGTTAGCTCTTCAAGGTTGTTTTACCTTTATGATTTTAGGTGAACAAAATGGAATGTTACAAAATCCCCTCAGGATGTGCCATCTCTGGGATGATGAGTGAAGAGGGAAGGTGCATCGATGGCAGGGCAATAATCAAATCTATCGCATGTATGCATGATCGCTCCAATGGATTAGGTGGAGGTTTTGCAGCCTATGGTATATATCCTAAACGAAAGCATCAGTATGCTTTTCACATGATGTTTGATAGCATGCAGGCAAAAGAAAACACTGAAGAGTACTTTAAGGATGTGTTCAATGTTGATAAGGATGAACCCATTCCCACACGTAAAGAAGATGGAGTATCCAATCCCCCCATTCTCTGGAGGTATTTCATTGAGGTACCTGAAAACAAGCTTGAATCCATCTCAGAAAGAGACTATGTTATGAAGGCTGTGATGCACATCAACTCAAGCATAGAAGGAGCGTTCGTGGCATCAAGCGGAAAGAACATGGGAGCATTTAAGGGTGTTGGGTATCCAGAAGATATAGGAAGATTCTATAAGCTTGAGAAATACAGAGCATACATCTGGACCTCTCATGGAAGGTTTCCCACCAATACCCCTGGCTGGTGGGGTGGTGCGCATCCTTTTACTCTTTTAGACTGGTCAGTTGTGCATAATGGAGAAATCTCATCATATGGAATAAATAAACGTTACCTTGAGATGTTTGGATACAGGCTTGAACTCAGAACAGATACAGAGGTTATAGCATATCTCTTTGATTTGCTGGTGAGAAGACATAGATTGCCAGTAGATATGGTGGTTATGGCTTTAGCATCTCCATTCTGGAAGAATATTGACAGAATGGAGCCTGAGCAGAAGAAGATAGTCACAGCCATAAGGCAGGTATATGGGAGCGCACTTCTGAACGGTCCTTTCAGCATAATCTTAGGATATGAAAGAGGATTAATTGGCTTAAATGATAGAATAAAACTTCGCCCCATGACTGCTGCACGCAAGGATGATATGTTATATATGGCATCTGAGGAATCTGCAATCAGGGAAATCGTTCCTGACCCTGATGAGGTATGGAATCCGAAAGCAGGGAGTGCTGTCATCGGCACCCTTAAGCCAGAGGTGGAGGTATGAGTTTTCAGCTTCCAGCAGAGTTCATTGTTCATGTGGATTATGAGAGATGTAGAAAATGCAAACGCTGCATAAAGAATTGCAGTTTTGGTGCCCTTGAGTTCAGAAATAAGGTTATGCCAATACACAAACGATGTGTTGCATGCCAGAGATGTGTGACCTACTGCCCAGAGGATGCCATTTCCATAACCGAAAATCCCAATGCCTACAAATACAACCATTACTGGACGCCTGAAATCAGAAAGAATATTTTGAAGCAGGCGGCAAGCGGTGGAGTTATACTCACAGGTATGGGCAATCCCATGCCCTATCCAGTATACTGGGATCATATTTTGCTTGACGCCTGCCAGGTTACGAACCCTTCAATCGACCCTCTGCGTGAGCCAATGGAACTGCGCACATATCTTGGAGCTAAGCCTGATGTTCTTGAGTTTGAAGAAGAGCATGGTAATTTAAAGCTCAAAACCAAGCTCACACCCCAGATAAGATTAGATATACCCATAGTATTTGCTGCCATGTCGTATGGTGCAATAAGCCTGAATGCACATAAGGCTCTTGCCATGGCTGCCAAACGAATGGGAACGCTCATGAATACAGGAGAAGGGGGTCTGCATAAAGACCTTCTACCCTATGCTGATAGAATCATAGTACAGGTTGCATCAGGAAGGTTTGGAGTGACAAGCGAATATCTCAATAACAGTGCTGGAATTGAAATAAAAATAGGGCAGGGAGCCAAGCCTGGCATAGGTGGGCATTTGCCTGGGGAAAAAGTAGGTGAAGAAATCTCAAAAACCAGAATGATTCCAGTGGGAACAGATGCCATCTCTCCTGCTCCACATCATGATATATACTCCATAGAAGACCTCTCCCAGCTTATATATGCAATCAAAGAGGCAACAGATTACCAGAAACCTGTGGCTGTTAAGATAGCAGCAGTGCATAATGTTGCTGCCATAGCAAGCGGAATGGTGAGGGCAGGTGCAGATATTATAACCATAGATGGGTTCAGGGCAGGCACAGGTGCAGCCCCCATGATAATTCGAGACCACGTAGGTATACCGATTGAACTTGCCCTTGCAGCCGTGGATGATCGATTAAGACAGGAAGGAATACGCAACAGAGCTTCAATAATTGCAAGTGGGGGAATAAGACAGAGTGCTGATGTTGTCAAGGCTATTGCCCTGGGTGCGGATGCTGTTGCCATAGGTACAGCAGCCTTGATAGCATTAGGATGCAGGGTATGTCAGAAGTGTTATACTGGGAAATGTGCTTGGGGTATAGCTACCCAGAAACCAGAGCTTGTCAACAGACTTGATCCAGAGGAGGGTGCTGAGAGATTGTGCAATCTTCTCACCGCATGGGGTCATGAGATTAAGGAAGTTCTGGGTTCCTTGGGAATTAACGCTATTGAGTCCTTGAGAGGTAACAGGGAGAGACTCAGAGGCATAGGACTGGATAAGGAGACACTTGACATCTTAGGAATAAAACCAGCAGGGATAGGGCAGTGATGGTATGAGGATAGATGCAAAGGGTATGCATTACAGGGAATTGAACAGCATGATACGTCATGCTATAGCAGAAGGTGAAACAGAAATCGTGCTTGACAATGTTGGAGGGCAGAGATATATTGGTGGGGGTCTGAAGGAGAGAGTAAAAATAATTATTAATGGCACACCTGGAAATGACCTTGGTGCGTTCATGAATGGTCCAAAAATTATTGTTAATGGCAATGCACAGGATGGTATTGCCAACACAATGAATGATGGAGAAATCATAGTACATGGCAGTGCTGGTGATATCATTGGTTACGGGATGCGGGGAGGGAAGGTATATATTAAAGGAGATGTGGGCTACCGAGTGGGAATACATATGAAGGAATACAAGGACAAAAAGCCTGTTATAATAGCAGGTGGCACAGCAGGGGATTTCTTGGGGGAGTACATGGCAGGTGGAATCATGATATTGCTGGGCATGAACTCCAGGAATATCATAGGGGATTATACAGGTACTGGAATGCATGGGGGTGTTATATATATAAGAGGTGAGGTTGACCCAGATAAGCTTGGAAAAGAGGTGAGTTGTGCTGAGGTGAATGAAACAGATATGAACATTATACGACATTACTTAGAGGAATACTGCGAGTATTTTGGATTCGATGTTGATAAGATTATGCATGAAGATTTCATCAAGCTTGTTCCGCTCTCTCACAGACCCTATGGAAGTCTGTATGTTTACTGAGGTGCAAAAAATGGATAGTTATAAGAATCTTGAAGAAAGTGTCTGGGAGCAGGGCATCTGCACACGGTGTGGTGCCTGTGTTGCGGTATGTCCTACCAAAACCCTTGTTTTCAATGATTCTTCACCTGTTTATCAGGGTAACTGCAAGGTTGCTGTGGAAAACATACCATGTGGTGCATGCTACAACAGCTGTGGAAGAATTGCTACCTTTAAAGAGGAAAAAATCCTAAAGGTTTACTCAGCCAAATCAAATTTGGAGTTACCTTATGCTCAATCAGGTGGGGCAATCACCTCACTACTGGTATCTGCAATTGAGTCAAACCTCATAGATGGTGCTTTAATAATGGATGTGGATAGATATTCCCAGCAACCTCTACCCAAGCTTGGTGTTAATAGAGAGCAGATAATACAGGCATGTGGGAGCAGGTATAGCTGGGGTAATGTACTTACGATGCTGGGTGAGGCGGTAAAAAGTGGATATAATAAGCTTGCAATCGTTGGCACGCCATGCGTTATAGAAAGCGTGAGCAGGATAAGATCCTCAAAACTCGATGTGCTATCTTGTTATGGTGAATGCATACGGTTCACCATCGGTGTGTTCTGTTCTGGCATATTCAGGAATCTCGAAGCATGTGTTTGCAGAGAATTGAAAATTAATCCATGGCAGATAAGAAAGGTGGAGATTAAAGAGGGTAAGGTGTATGCTTACTTAAACACTGGTATAAAAGAGATTCCATTCAAGAAGGTTAAGAATGATATGCTCCCTAATTGCCTCAGATGTACAGATTTTGCCTCGATTTGTGCTGATATATCTGCAGGAAATATCGGAAGCAGGGAGGGTTATACAACTTTAATCATCAGGAGCAATGCTGGAAGCGCTCTTGTTTCAAACGCTGTAGAAAGAGGTAACTTGACTCTCTCAGATGATGTGGATTTGTCAGCAGTAGAGGAAGCGTCTTTAAAAAAGAAAAGGAGAGCAGAGTTGCATTATACTGATAAGCCCACCTGAGCAATATCTCATTTCTTGCCTCTCTCACGGAAAACCACCACGAATCCAAGGATATTTCCTTCCTCATCCCGTATAGGGTCGCCAGTATCATCAATGGGTATTTTTTTACCATGCTTGGTTACTAACAGGGTTTGATTGGTCTGCTCGATAAGAACACCTTCCTGTTCAACCATTGTAACTATATTGTTTTCTCCATTTTCGCTTATAATGTTAAACACCTCTTTCAGAGGTCTACCTTTGGCTTCATCAAACCTCCATCCTGTGAGCGACTGGGCAGAAGGGTTCATGAACCTTATAAGCCCATTTGAATCTGTAGCTATCACGGCATCACTAATACTCTTCAAGGTCTTGATGAACCACTCCCTGCTCTCCTTCAGCATTTTCTCCATCCTGTGCTTGTACAGCGCAATCTCAATATTGATATGAAGCTCTCTTTCTCTAAAGGGTTTGATGATATACCCATAGGGTTCGGTTATTTTTGCTCTCTCCACTGTTGCATCATCAGAATAGGCAGTTAGATACACAACTGGAATACCATACTTAGAGCGTATTATGTTTGCGGTCTCAACCCCATCCATTTCACCATCAAGCACTATATCCATCAACACAAGATCAGGTCGGAACTCCTCAGCCTTTCTTAACGCTTCCTTTCCAGAATGCACCACCATTGGGTCATATCCCAGATTTTTCAGGCTGTTCTTTATATCTTCAGCAACGATAACCTCATCCTCAACAACCAATATATGTGCGGTCATTGTTTATTTCCTCCAAATCTAATTTTAAACTCAGTACCATTGTTTGTGTTTAAATCAATCCTCCCCCCAAGTTGATTTTCTGCCAACAGTGTAACTAAACGCAGCCCTAAAGAGTCTGTTTTTCTGATATCCACAGTATCAGGAATCCCTATACCATTATCACTGACAACAAGCTCTACCTCTCCCTCATTATTTCTATGAAGTGATATGCTTATCTCCCCTGGTTTATTATTAGGAAATGCATATTTTATTGAGTTGGTGACCAGTTCGTTGATTATTAGTCCACATGGTACCGCAGAATCAACATCCAAAGCTACGCTGTCAGTGTCCACATGTAAGGTAATCCTGTCTGAAGCTTTGTAGGAGTGAAGTAACTCACTCACAAGTTCTTTAATGTATTCATTGAAGTTGATTCTGGTAAAGTCTTCAGAACGGTAAAGTTTCTCATGAATAAGCGCCATAGACATTATTCTGTTCTGAGAGTCCCTGAAAATCTCAAGATACTCCTTTTGCTTGATGTTTGCAGATTGTAGTCTTAGCAGGCTGGAAATAATCTGCATATTGTTCTTTACTCTGTGATGAATCTCTCGAAGAAGCACCTCTTTTTCCTTGAGTGATGCCTTAAGCTTTTTCTCAGCTTCCTTGCGCTCTGAAATATCCCTGATGATAGCGCTGTAGAAGGTTTCGTTCTTTGTTGTCCAGCTTGCAAGGGAAAGCTCAATAGGAAACTCACTTCCATCCTTCCTCAATCCCTCTAACTCAACAACCTTTCCGATTACATGACTTTCATCTGTTGTAAGCAGACGTTCAAATTCTTTTCTATGCGCTTCTCTGTATTTTTCTGGCATCAGGATTGTGAGAGGCTTGCCCACTAATTCCTTTATATCATAAAGAAATATTCTCTCAGTGCTTTTATTGCATGAAATGATGTTTCCTTTACTGTCTGCAAGTACGATGGCATCAATGGCTGCCTCTACAATAGACCTGAACCGTTCTTCGCTTTCTTTTAGAGCATCCTCAACCTGCTTACGTTCTGTGATATCATGAATTGACATCACAATAAGGCGGGTACCATTGGTTTGCCCCTCAGCCATGGCAACCTCTGCATCAAAAATTTTCCCATCCTTGCGTTTGAATCTGCATTGCACACGCTTCCCCATATCCTCACAACCCACAACTATATCATGCAACAGCATCTCTGCAGGCTTGTTCAGCACTTCATCCTGAGAATATAAGAATAAATTTTCAGCAGCAGGATTGAACAGCACAACTCTACCATCCTCATTTATTACGATGATGGCATCAAGACTTGCTTCTACGATTGCCCTAAGACTCTCCTCGCTCTCCTTCAATTTAGTGATATCTTTCACAGTACCTATGCTGGCTAATTTTCCATGATAATTTATAGTCCCCACATCTATACTCACAAGAACCCTTGACCCGTTTTTGTGCAGTGCTCTGAACTGGTATTGCTTTGGGACATCCATTCCAGCAAGCCTTTGATAGTAACGTTCCTCCACCATCCCCCTATCTTCTGGAGCAATGAGCTCTCTAATATCCATTCCAGTAATCTCTTCAACAGTATAGCCTACAATCTTAGCAAAAGCTTCATTGGCAAACCTGATTTTGTAATCCTGTACTATAAAAACTCCATCCTGTATATGCTCTACAAGAATGCGATATTTCTCCTCTGACTCTAAAAGTTTATTCATGCAAGCTTTTTCATCTCTTATAATCTCAGAAAAACCTATTAGGTTATTATTATCCTCAAGTAAAGGAATAATCATGACACTTACCTTTTTTTTCTCCCTCTGCTTATCCAGACGTATGGTATCCAACACCTTTAATGTCTTGTTTTTCAGAATCTCATGAAGAATGAGATCTCTCTCAACTCTCAGAGATGATGGTATAATCAAAGAGATGTTTTTTCCTATTACCTCGGATACCTTCCATCCCAGTAACCTCTCTGCACCCTCATTCCATCCAATAATACGTTCTTCAAGGTCAGTGGTTATGATGGCATCCTCTACATCATCAAACAAATAACTATACTTCTCTCTGATTTCAGAGAGCATATTATCGTTTTTTTTGATGATTTTCATGCATCTGTTCTATGCTTCGAAGCAATCGTGACCAGATTTCTATTCCTACATCTTTGAATTTCAATTGGTCACGATGTAATTTATCAGGCTCAGACATCCTTCTCACCTCCATCTATTTTAATCAAGTATCATTATGAATCTTGTAAACAAATCTGTCTGGTGGTGAGGGAGCAGGCTCAGAGTCAAGAGAATAGCCATCCACAATAGGTTTGCCAGCAGATTTGGCATACTGAATATCTTCTCTGTTATCTGTATGCGAATAAAATGTTATCACCACATCTGCTTGGTTAATTATGTGCTTATCAGAATCTGAGGTATCAGGAATCACAGAGAAGCCAGTTGCGTGTTTCATCACATCAGAAAGAACATGTCTCCACCCAACGAGTGAGTCTTTGGTCATTATCTTGGATGGAGATGGTATGTATAGAAATAAGGGTATGTGATTAAGAATCGCATATTTGGCTGCCATCAATCCTATACCAATGGTTGCTTTGGAAATCCATGTTGCACTGGGATATTTTTCTCTGATGGCATCAAACTTTTTCTTGATATCTGAATACGCCGCAACCCCGTTTCCCATTATAACAATCACTTTAACCTCTTTCATGTTCACTCCTCTCTATTATATTCTGATCAACAATACCCCCAATTTCTGTCAGCAGAAGTACAAGGAGTATGTAGGTGAGTATGATTTGTTCTGGTGGCTGAGGAATCTTTCCTGCTATTACACTTATATTGGCATTCGTAGCCATCACCCCACCCACTGCAAGAGCAATCAGAAAACCATTCACACTCCAGTACATTCCAGAGTATCTTGACTTGATAATATACGCTATAAAGAGCACTATTAATGTAAATACAATCTTGGCAAGCACCACTCCTTCAAAACCATATGCAATGAAAAGATATTTTGCTGCAATGTTTGCCTCAGCCTCTACTCCAAGTGTTTTCATCATATACGCTCCGCTGACACCATCTCCCACCCCGAAGCTGAGAAACGCAGCAATATACAGAATATGCTGAAGGTTTATAACTTTAGCTATACTCATTTCGTACCCTCTACCCAAAATAAATAATCACAAAGAGATATGTATGCTTGCTAAGAATGTTAGCACTCGATGCTACGAACATGTTTGAAAGAATAGGCAACATTAGCCTTAGTCATGTTAGTACTACTGGTTAATAAATGGTGGTAAAAAATATTATATAGATGCTACTTACCTTATTATGATACTAATAATGTTAATGATGATATGATTATAAGAAAGAATATCTCATTAAATGAGCAGTATCTCAAAAAACTTGAGCCTCTGTTACAAAAGCATAATGGTAATCTCAGTGCTGTGATAAGAGATGTGATTGATCTTGCGGATGCTGTATTTCAGGACCCTGATTCTGTTAAGAGGATGATTTCAGGATTGAAGAAGGAGCGTAACCTCACCTCTCATGTTCTTAACTGGGCACTGAGCAATCTTTCAGGCAGGCTTCCTGATGAAGACCTGGTTGAAAGCATTATTGGTGATGTATCTTCTATTACGTCATTAGAGAGGCGTTTAAACGAGCTTGGGAGTGAAATATACTGGTGCACCTCTGTTAAGATTAGCTCAGATGATAGCATATATCCAAGAAAAGCCACATTTACAATAACAGGGAAAAATCAGAACATGAACAGGTTTTTAGCATCGATTATAGCGATATTTGTATCTAAGAAATTTAATCTTGGCATAGTTCAGCTTAAAAACAAGGAGAATGCTTTTGAGATGAGCATGAAACGAGGAGAAGATGAATGGGTGACGAATAGCATTGAAGAGAATTTTGGACATATGAATCATGTTTTCTTGGAATTGCATAAAAAACCAGATTTCTGGAGCAACATAGTAAAACTTTATTCAAAGATGAACTACAGCATGGTAGCTCTACCAAAACAGTTCTATGACGATATTCAGGAGGTAATATTACCATCCAAACTCAATGCATGTATTGAAAGCTTTTTTGATGCCTCTTCATCCCAGCAACCTCAGGAAGAACGATTAAAAAAAATTAGGTATATTCTTATTTCTATGGGTTTAATAGAACATATGGAAATCAACAGAGATTCCTTAATCATAACCCATGGGTTCAGCAACCCAAAGACCATTGAAACTCTCAAAAATACTATCATAGAGCTTCTTCAATTCGACGGACAAACATACCATTCTAAGGTTAGTGGAAACCTTATCATCCTAAAGAAACAGTCCCCAGTCGCTAAGATCATCATAAGTATGCTGGAGAATCTGGAAACAAAGGAGATTTCATTTCCTGATTTCAATACTTATCTCATGAAAATGCTTGAACTGGTGAAAAAGGTATCTTCAGAGGATGAACTCATAAAACTGGGTTGCGAATGTGGGAAGTTGATGATACGTATCTATGAAAAGGAGAAGAAGGTGAGTAGATGGGATGAGAGGAGATTCATTGAGTATGCACAGGAGGCGAGTGCTGTTCTCTTGCAGGATGCAGAATGGGAGCTTATCAGCGAAAACGTGATACATGGCAAAATAATCACATGTCCTCTGGCAAGAAACAATAACGATTTCAACATCATCAACTGCAGGTTTATAAAGGGAATCTATAATGGCTGGGTATCCCATGTGTTTGGGGAGAAAATAACCCAAAATGTGCATACAGAGGGCGAAAGGAATAACTTCTGCGAGATATATGTTTTGTGATGAAGGGTGAGTATACCTTAAAAGGTACTATAATATATGGTGAGGAATTCGAAGTTCTTGAGGGCTATATAGTTATAGAAAATGGTGTTATTAAGGGGGTTGAAGAGGAGAGAATAAAGACTGAAAGCATAATAGCACCCTGTTTTGTGAATGCCCATACCCATATAGGAGATTCCATACTCAAAGACCCTCCATATCTCCCGCTTGAAGAACTCGTTCAGCCCCCTCATGGTTTGAAACACAGGGTATTGAGGGAAAGCTCCTATAACCAGCTTGTGAGTTGCATGAGAGCGTGTGTTGAAGATATGCTTTCTACAGGTACCTGTGCCTTTTCAGATTTTAGAGAGGGTGGTGTTATGGGGATTAAAGCACTCAACGATGCCATTAATAAAAATCTTGAGGTAATGATACTGGGACGTCCTTCTAACAAGGATATGAGTTATCTTGACATGTGTCATGGGACAGGGTTGAGCAGTACCAGTGATATGGATATCTCTCTTATAAAAGAGATTCTAAGCAAAACAAGGGAAAAGAAAAAAAAGTTCGCCATACATGCAGGAGAGAGAGATGCTTCAGATATCTCTTCTGCTCTTGATCTTGAGCCTGATTTCATCATTCATCTCACCCATGCTGAAAAAAAGCATCTAAGAAGGGTAGCTGATGCAGGTATCCCTGTGGTGGTGTGTGTTCGCTCCAACTTCATAACAGATGCTGGGGTTCCTCCAGTTAAAGAGATGCTAAAAGAAGGGATTCTGGTGGCTGCTGGTACTGATAATGTGATGCTGAACTCAACCAGCATGTTCTCTGAGATGGAATTCCTTGCCAAAACAGTCTTGCATGATGACAGACAAGTATTTAAACTGTGCACACTAAATGGTGCAAAAATATTAGGGCTTGATGGATTAGGATGTATAAAAAAGGGTAAAAAAGCGAGACTCATGATACTGACAAAGAAATCCAATAATATGAAGGGAATTAGGAATCCAATCAATAGTTTGGTGAGAAGAGCAAGACCAGATGACATTGTTGGTATTGTGTTAGGGGATATGGTATGGTCGAGATCAAAAGTATATTAATCGCTACTGATGGTTCAGAGCATACGAAAAAAGCTGTTGATTATGGTATATCTGTTGCAAAAGCTACAAATGCAAAGCTTCATGTTATATATGTGGTGGATACCTCTGCATTCGCCTCTATACCAATGGATGCTGCGTGGGAGAGTATGTATGAGCTATTAAAACAGGAAGGTGATGAAGCCACAAGATATGTAGCAAATATTGCGAGCGCTAATGGCATAGAAACAAAAAAGGCTATAGTAGAGGGACATCCTGCTGATGAAATCATAAATTATGCGAAGGAAAACTCCATCGACCTTATTGTAATGGGAACCCTTGGTAAAAGTGGTCTTGACAGGTTTCTTCTGGGAAGTGTTGCTGAGAAGGTGGTGCGTAACTCAGAGATACCTGTACTTGTGGTTCGTGGAAAAAGTAAGGAGGGTTAGGCATGCCTAATAATCCAGAGAGCATCAGGGTTGGAGACATCATGATCAGAGAGGTTGCATATGCTGAATTACCAGGTACAAGGGATGAGGTACTTGAGATACTGAAGAAGAGACATATTTCAGGAGTTCCTATTGTAAAGGATAGCAACTTAGTAGGCATCGTGACCAGAACTGATTTGCTGAAGAATCCTGAAGAGGAACAGATAGCTCTCATAATGACCCGTAATCCAATCACCATAACACCAGATAAGTCCATTGTTGAGGCTGCGAGATTGATATTGAAAAACAACATCAGAAGGCTACCTGTGGTGGAGAATCATGTTCTTACAGGCATAATCACCATAGCTGATATTGTGGGAGCGATAGCCAAGCTGGGTATTACCACACCCATAAGCGAGTATATTGGTAATAATGTGGTTGCGGTGTGGAGTGAGACTCCTTTATCAGTGGTGGGTGCGATAATGGAGCTTGCGGATGTAAAAGCGGTTCCCATAATAGATTCCAATCTTGCTCTCATAGGAGTAGCCTCTGATAAAGACCTTATCAGTGCAAGCATCATTGAAGACCGCACAGAAAAGTCAGATATGTCTGCAGGGTCAGATGAAGATGCATGGACATGGGAATCCATGCGGGATACCATGAGATTGTACTATAGCGTGTCCAAAATCAGGTTTCCAAACACGCCTGTAAAGGATGTGATAAAGCTCATAGGAGAACCTGAAACAGTGGTATTAAGCTCACAGGTAAGTGATTGCGCACTCAAAATGAAGCGCAACAAAGTCGACCAGCTACCTGTAATCGACAGTAACAGAAAACTTCTTGGTCTGCTACGTGACAGGGATCTGCTCAAAGCTATCGTGTGATTATTATTGAATTTCGCTGGAATTTCTTGTAGCTTCAAGGTTTTTTAGATGATGCTTAAGAGAGAAGATGCTTAAGGATACTCATAGAATCTGGTGGACAGCCATTTATATGCGTGAGGTGGTTCTTTTCTGCTATTTTCTTGGTGCAATCTCCAAGACATATAATCTTTCCTTTCACATCTGGTATCTCTGCATGTCTTCCCTGAACTATATACATATGTTTAAACAATGCATAGTATGCAAATTTGGGAATGAAGGTGAGCCAGTATCTTGGGTTATATATCGAAGATTTCACAGCAAGAGAAAAAGAATGTATGCACATGGAGCAGGCATAGGGATTCCTGCATGAATAGACGTTTAAGAATCTACCATATCTTTGATTCGCCTGTTTGAATCTGATGACCTCTTGTATGTTCATAGTGGTTTTCTTTGG
>CAZCRM010000019.1:0-15431 GCA_964501085.1 uncultured Methanosarcinales archaeon
TTCTGTGGTTTTTTTCTTGTATTTTTTTCTTCCTTGCGCTCATCAGAAAAGATTTTAAGTAAGTTCTCCATCTTCTTCCCCGCTTTTTTTATTCTGCTCCTATCAGAAATATCTATCCTTTCCACAGGCGCTGTTTTAACCACGGAAACTCCTTCTCCACCATGTTTGCTCTTTCTGGTTCTGATATCCACCAGTATGGGGCGTTCAATATAGTTGCTTACTATCAACGCAACTCCAGGAGATAGACGTTTAATCTCTTCATCCATACCCACACTCATGCCTTCCAGACCTTTGCTTATTGCCTTGATATCATTGGGATTGGTGACCTTCATTATTATCTGGGTATTGCACTGCGAAAGTACATTCTTATCCACACGGGCAGGACGCTGGGAAACCACCATGAGACCAAGACCGAACTTCCTGCCTTCAGAGGCTATGGTACGCAGAATATCTGTGCTCACCGTCTTTTCAAATCCCTTTTCAGGACAGAAGTTATGTGCTTCCTCGATTACAAGCATGCAAGGAGGTATGGTGTTGAGTTTTCGTGCCTCAAAAATATCGCTGCACAGCTTGGCAACAATCATCGCCTGTAGCTCTGGATTCACACCTTTCATATCAATTATTGATGCTCTACCTTCCTGAATAAGTTCGTTGAGTGATGTGGCTTTGTCTGATAAGATTCCTGTTTCCTTCAATGACTCCAGCTTGTTGATAACATTCCATTTCACCTTGCTCTTATCCTGACTTACCTCAAAGATGATATCATCAATGGTATAACGCTCTTTCTCCTGTCTGAGCTTGGATATTGCTTCATAGAGTATGCCTGTCTGAAGCTGTGACTTCTCCTCAGGAAATAGCTGTACAAAATCCTTTATTCCAAGATTTATCCCATTTAATCTAAATAATTCGTCTGCAGAAGGATTGAGTAATTTGTTTGCAGGGGTATACACGGTTATCTGGGAGGCATAACCTTTTGGAGCGATACCATAGCGCTCAAAAGCTTCTGGTCTATCCTCATTGGGAAACTTCATACTGGCATATTCTCCATGAGGGTCTATGATTAGAAGGGGAACGTTCTTATCGAGGAGTTCTTCAATAATCACCCCGCATGTGTAGGATTTTCCTGAGCCTGTTCTGGCAAGGATACTGCAGTGCTTCTGAACAAGGTTATTGGCTTCAAGGAAAACCTGTATATTCTGTCCATCAAGTAGTCCAATATAGATATCTCCACGAATAAGACCAAGGGTATGTTTTATAAGCTTTTCATCAGCTTTAAAGACCTTATCACCAGGGCTGAAAGGAGATTTTGGAACTCGTAGAATTCCTTCACTATCTCTTGCTCCTATAACCGTTGCTTCTGCAATAACATGTTCATCCATCTCACCAAGCTTCGACCCTGCCGCCACATTCATGGCATCATCAACTGAGAAGTCTTCACTTGAACGGGTGATGGATGATATCTGGGCAAGAGTCCAGCCCTCTGACTCATGCCATACCTTAACGTAATCTGACTTCTTGGTATCAGTAATGTCAGAGACCGCAAACCTGAAACTCAAAGAACTGGTTTTTCCAAATATAACACCAATGGAATCCTTCGCCATTGTATTATCAGAATTATTCCTATGCATATTATACTTTCTATAGTGCATTAAAAAAGCTATACTATAGTATTCTGCTTAACAATTGATAAAAACCGCTGAAGCGTAGCTGAAGCGGCGCTTTAAAAATAGCTTATTTTGTTTTCATGCGCCTCGCTGCGCTCGGATTGTTTTTTGATATCTTGAGTTATGCGAATAACTATAATTTTGCTTAAATTATGACTAAAGAATCGAACTTTTTATTTACAAAACGTCGCTAAAAAGGCGTATGAATTTAACTCTATCGGCGGGAAGTCCCCTTCTGAAAAGGGGATAAGAGCCAATAAGTATATATTTTATAGATATATAAGTGTCTGTTTGTTTGCTGGCAGACCTAGGGTTGGGACGACCCGAAGTGAAGCCTGTGGACATCTGGCACCTCTGCCCTGGAAGGCTGAGAGCGCCGCCAGAGGTAAGTGCTGATGGTTGAAGCAGGAAGCTCCATGCGTTAGCATGGGGTAGTTCACATATCTTATACACATAAGAGTAGGTTCAAGGTTTGAGACGCAATGGAAAGCGAGTCTTTGGGTATATCTCAAGGGCAGGGGCTGCCTTGACACAGCCTATACTAAGTAGGATAAAGCTTAAGCTGACAAACCCAGAATCTCCCGACTTTAGGTGTGGAGAGTGTCAAATGCATAATAAGTAACGTAATCACTATGCAGAATATTCCTCTCCATCTCTCTGACAGTGACAGCAGACCAACCCAGGCGAGCATGTTAACATCCACAGCTAATTACCCATGCTTTATGATTGGCTCTATAATTGGTAGATTTTATAAATCTTCATATAATATGGAAATACTTACCGGAGGTGGAAAACCCACTATATCTTAAGTGGGGAATAGGATGAATCAAAAAGGGCTTTCTGAGGAAGAAGTATTCTCCTTACTCAGCAATGCCATGCAAAAAGACACTCCTTATGATAGAGCATTGAATGCCATGTGTACAAGACCACATCCCATAGCAGTTAAAGCACATATGCAGTTCATCGAATCAAACTTGGGCGATATCGGTCTGTTTTCAGGTACAAGGGAACTTGAAAAAAAGGTAATCATGATGATGGGTGATTTAATGGGACACCCCAATGCCTGTGGCTATATCACAACTGGTGGTACTGAATCCAATATCCAGGCTCTGAGAGCGGTACGTAACCTTAGTAAGAAAAAGAATCCAAACATTATTGTTCCCTTCTCAGCTCATTTTTCCTTTGATAAGATTGCAGACCTGCTAAGAATAGAGGTCAGAAAGGCAAGGCTTGATAGCCAGTTTAAGGTAGATACAAACATGGTTGAGAACCTTATTGACAACAACACCATAGCTCTTGTTGGCATTGCAGGTTCAACAGAATTCGGACAGATTGACCCCATTGATGAACTTGCAGAAATCGCTTTATCTCATGATCTTTTTTTGCATGTGGATGCTGCGTTTGGGGGTTTTGTGATACCCTTTCTTGATAGAAAATATAGTTTTGATTTCTCTGTCAATGGTGTAAGTTCAATAACCATAGACCCACACAAGATGGGTCTCTCCACTATACCTGCTGGCGGGCTGCTGTTCAGGGAAGAGGAGTATCTTTATCCCCTTGAGATTGATACACCCTACTTGACCACAAAGAAGCAGTATTCGTTAGCTGGTACCAGAAGCGGTGCAGCAGTAGCCTCAGCGTATGCGGTGATGATGCATCTTGGAAGAGAGGGATACAAGAAGGTTGTGGATAGATGCATGAGAATGACCTACAAGCTTGTTGAAGCTGTTAGAGAGTTTGGCGTGAAACCCTTGATAGAGCCCGTGATGAACGTGGTAACCCTAGACGTTCCTAACCCAGAGAAGCTCAGGGAAAAACTTTATGAAAAAAAGTGGGTAACCTCGATAACCAGAGAACCAAAAGCCATGAGATTGGTCATCATGCCCCATCTTACAGAGGAGAATCTGGAGATATTCATCTCAGACCTGAGAGCATGTGTTGAAGAGATGCGATAAACATGGCAGACCTAATAATCAAAGGAGGGGAGGTGATTACTAGACGAGGGGTGATAAAGGAGGGTGTGGTGGTTGTGGAAGATAACATGATAACCTTTGTGGGCAAGCATACTCAGGAAAAAGGGGAGGTGATCAACGCAAAAGGGTGTGCTGTGATGCCGGGTCTCATCAATGCCCATACCCATGCTTCAATGACACTTTTTCGTGGGTTTGCGGAAAATCTTGCGTATAACCAATGGAGGGAAACAATTCAACAGGCTGAGAATATGCTCACACCCCATGATATCAGGGCAGGAGCATGTTTGGGAGTGCTTGAGATGATAAAAACAGGCACCACAGCCTTTGCAGATATGTATATACATATGGATGAGGTGGCGAAGGTTGTGGAGAAAACAGGTATGAGGGCTGTGCTGGGCTATGGCATAATAGAATCCAAGAATGAGGATATTGAAGCCAAACTCAAGAGCAGAGCAGAGTTTGTGAAGAGATGGAATAACAAAGCTAATGGCAGAATTAAAGCTATGTATGCACCTCATTCAGCGATAACCTGCTCAAAGGAGCTTTTGATTAAAGTGAAAGAGCTTGCATATAGAGACAACGTAGGGATTCATATTCATGTGCTTGAAACAGAGGATGAGCGATGTTCGATTAATACCGTAAATATGCTTGATAGCATACACTTTTTAGGTCCAGATGTTCTTGCAGCCCATTGCGTATATGTTTCTGAGAATGACATGGATATTCTTCACAAAAACATGGTAAATGTGGTTCACTGTCCCACAAGCAACATGGTTCTTGGCACTGGAAGAGCACCTGTTACGAAAATGATGGAAAAGGGAATCAATGTTGCTATAGGTACGGATAGCGTGGCATCAGGATGGAGTCTGGATATGTGGAAGGAAATGCGTAATGCATCAGTGCTTCACAAGCTTCATGACCCAAAAGCTATGCCTTCCTTTGCTGTGCTTGAGATGGCAACCCTGAATGGTGCAAGGGCTTTAAATATAAATGCAGGTGAGCTCAAACCTGGTAAACTCGCTGATATAATCATTGTTCACCTGAAATCATATTTTTTATCCCATAATCTTATCTCAACACTTGTGCATGGTGCAAGTGGATGCGATGTGAAAACCACGATAGTGGATGGAAAGGTGCTTATGGATGAGTATGAGGTTAAGGTCATAGAGGAGGAAAAAGTGATAGAGGATGCAAAAGAGGCTATGTTAAACATTAAGTATAACTCTGAGCATTAAGAAAAGAGGTGAGATAGTGTTTACCATCAAAAAGGTTCATGCAAGGGAAATCCTTGATTCCAGAGGAAATCCTACCATAGAGGTTGATGTTGTCACAGAGAGCGGCTGGGGGCGTGCAAGTGTACCTTCTGGTGCTTCCACTGGAAAAAACGAAGCACTTGAGTTAAGGGATAGGGATAATCGCTATTCTGGAAAAGGTGTAAGGAAAGCGGTACATAATGTCAACACAGAAATCAAGAAAGCCATAACAGGCATGGATGTACGTAAGCAAAGGGAAATTGATATGGCGATGTTGGAGCTTGATGGCACCCAGAATAAGTCAAGGCTGGGCGCTAACGCTATTCTTGGTGTTTCCTTGGCTGTAGCCCATGCAGCCTCGAATTCATTACATATTCCCCTATATCGTTACTTAGGTGGGATAAACACCTTTAGCATGCCTGTTCCAACCTTGAACGTGCTGAATGGTGGGAAGCATGCTGGTAACAAGCTTGCTATACAGGAATTTATGATACAGCCTATAGGCGCAGAGAGCTTTAGTGAGGCCTTGCGTATGAGCGCCGAGACCTACCATATATTAGGTGATTTGCTTTCAAAAAAGTATGGCATTTCTGCCATTAATGTGGGATATGAGGGAGGATATGCTCCACCTCTCACGAACACACAGGATGCCCTTGATGCTCTCGTAAGTGCTATTGAAGAAGCTGGATACCAGAAGAAGATAACTCTGGGTATAGATGCAGCAGCATCCGAGTTCTATAGGGATGGTGTGTACAGCATTGATGGAAAAAAATTATCAGGTGAGGAACTTGCTGATTACTATCTCGACCTTGTAAAGACCTATCCCATCATCCTGATTGAAGACCCATTCCATGAAGAAGCCTTTGATGATTTCTCAGCCCTGACAAAAAGGCTTGATATCATAATCGTAGGAGATGACATCTTTGTTACCAACACAAGTAGGCTTGAAAAAGGAATCAAAAACAATGCTGGAAACGCCCTGCTGTTAAAGGTGAATCAGATAGGTACGCTTTCAGAGGCGTTTGATGCTGCAAGACTTGCACATAAAAGTAGATATAAAGTGGTGGTGAGCCATAGGTCTGCGGAAACCGAGGATACCACAATAGCGGATATCTCAGTAGCTATAGGAGCAGAGCTGATCAAGACCGGTGCACCTGCCAGAGGTGAGCGCACTGCAAAATACAATCGATTGCTAAGAATCGAGGAAGAGCTTGGAGATATCGTGAGCTATACCAAGATTTGATCATCAATCACCCGCTTCCTTTAAGCGTTTTATCACAAAATCTTTATCAAGAGATGCCAGAAAATAACCAGCTCTAGGGCCAGATTTCATGCCAAGAAAAGCGATATATACTGCCTCAAAAACCTTTTTTGCAGGAATTTCAAGTTCTTCAGCTATACTATACATGGTGTCGTGAATCTCCTGAGCATTCAAGCCTTCTATCCTACTTGCAAGCATGGAAAGTGCTTTCTTCTGCCTGTCTGTTAGGTTTTTTACTTCTAAAGGAAGGCTTTCCTGAAGCTTAAATTTCACAAAAGGGGGAGCGTATTTTTCAAGCCAGTTTTTAGCATTATACGCCCTTTGTTTTATGGCTTCGATATTTGAGGTATCATAACCTGTACGCTTCAGAATCTCAAGAAGATGGTCAAAATCACGGGCAATCTGCACCGCTGTGACCATATGCCTGAACGGTATCTTAATGGGTTTAGAGGCTCTGGTCTGGGAAAGTAGGTATGAAGCTTTATCCTGCATGCTGTCGTACTCATCAATCAGGTTGAGGAGAGGCAACCCTGGGTCAAATTCGATATGTTTTTCAGGCTTCTGTCGTATAATAAGATAACGGAGAACTTCTGGTGGTACAATCTCAAGCATCTCCTCTATGGATATAGCTACCCCAGTTGAGGAGTGCATGGCACCTTTTCCTTTGAGCAGAATCCACTCATATACTACTGGATAAGGCGGTTCATAGTTATATATCTCCTTTGCTATTCTCTTACCAGTATCGTATGAACCTCCAGAGGTGGCATGATCCTTACCAAAAGGTTCTATGGTAGTGCCGAATATTGACCATCGTGCTGCCCAGTCAACACGCCATGTCAGCTTGCCTCCTCCTTTCATGGAAACCTTACCATGATGCCCGCATGCACAGGTATAATCCACTGTCTCATTATCAGTATCAAACCCAGTAACCTTTGTGGTATTCATTCTCCTGCAGTTTTTGCATATAGGATTGAAAGGGTTCCAGTCAGGGTCAAGTTCTCTTCCAGAAACCTCTGAAATGATTCTGGCAATAGCATCTCGATTAAGCAAAGCTTTTTTAATGGCTTCTGTATATTTTCCCTGTTTATATAACAAATCAGCCCTGTATATCTCAGCATCTATATCAAGAGTATGCATAGATTCTATGAAAGGAAGGAGGAAATGTTCAGCATAGTTGCTGTGATGTCTGCATGGACATGGTATCTCTGACAGAGGTTTTCCTACATGGTCATGGTAATCCTCTGAAAGAAAGGGATACACCTTGCGAAGGGGGTCAAAGGTATCTGCGATATAGATTAGCCTAGCCTCTATTCCCTTATCCTTCAGTGCTCTGTAAATACTGTCTGCAGTTACTACTTCTCTCAGATTGCCTATATGTATCGCACCAGAGGGTGTTATTCCAGAGGCAATGGTATGTTTTTTTCCTTTCTCAAGCAGTTTCTCTGCTATCGCATACGCCCAGTGAATCGTGTTCATCGCACCATTACACTGTATATGAGGTATTAAAGGATACTATTATTCTCTGCTGATACAATTCCTGTAGCATGGCAAGAGTAGCAGTTGGAGGTACGTTTGACCCACTGCATGATGGTCACAAAGCATTGCTCAGGAAAGCCATTGAACTCAGTAAAAATGGTGAATTAGTTGTTGGCATTACCTCAAACGTAATGGTTCAGAACAAGAGTCATGAGGTAGCGGATTATACATTGAGATGCGAAAGGGTAAGGAGGTTCATCCAGAGCTATGGGATAAATCCCACGATGATTAAGCTTGAGGATGCATATGGTCCTACTATATATGAGAGTTTTGATTTTCTTGTGGTATCTCCTGAGACCTATGAGGTTGCTTTGAGCATCAACAGGATACGAAGAACCAAGGGGTTGAAGGAGATTAAGATAGTGGTTGTGGATTTTGTTCTTGCAGAGGATGGCTTACCCATAACCAGTACCAGAATCAAGCAGGGGATTATTGATGAGCATGGCAGATTGATCTGACATCCTCTCACGCTAAGCAAGAGGTTCCTGCCCCCTCTTTATGAGGCAACAGAGGGTATGCCACTACCCTGTTAATGCGTCCCAGCATAAGCAGCGACGCCTATATGCACGGACCCGCTATCTACGAGAGATCCCATCAGAGGTCTTGTATCCATGCTTTCCCTCTGATGTTTATCCTAGTTGGTTGATGTCAGGTACTCAAAGGTCGCATATAAGAGCACCACCAAGATGCGACCAATCATAGATTAATACTAAAGATATATGATCCTTACGCAATTCATTTCAACCCTGATGAGCTTTCTTGCTTATTTGCTGTAATATTTTAATTTACATCACTTCATGAGCTGATAATATTAAGAGCTACCAAACTTGGTTCTTAACAGCCTTTTTTATAGTTCTTATAAACCTCAATCCTTATCTACCTGAAAAAACAGAGTTTCTATCCTTTTTCTTTATTGCAATCTATGAGATTCATAGTTTTTTATTGAAAACCCATGAAAATTTGGAATTTGTATATACAAATCACATAGAGTTTATATATGCTAATATTCATATATGCGAATATGTCTTACAATCAAGTTGAGATGAAAAATAAAAGCTTGGTTATCTACTACCAGTTTACATGATGGCTGGGATAGGTGTTGCTTTTTTCAAGGGTAGACACTGGTGCAGTTGGATGTGTCCTCGAGGTGCAACATGGGATGTGCTGTTAAATAAAATCAGCCTTAGAAAAGAAATACCATCTTTTTTTAGGAGCACCCCATTTAGAATACTGTGGGTGGTTATACTAATGGGAGTTCTTGCATGGATGCTGCCACCTGCACTGGCAAGCCTTGATAAGGTGAATCAGGTAGGTTTAGTATTTACCATGCTTCTGACAGTTACTGCCACTGTTGACATTATCTTTGGTATACCAATACATCCCATGTTGGCATAATCTCCAGCTGGGTTGGAAAAGGAAAGTATCCACTGGAAATCAGCTCAAATTTTGAAGCGCAAGCTATGTATAGATGTCTGTCCAGCTAATGCATTGAAATTAGCATAAATACTATATATTATGATATTCATATATTAGAGTATTAAGATTCTTTGACTATGAACGAGAAAAAAACTGAGAACTGCATGATATGTGGTAATGAGCTTGAGTACCTGAGTGAAGCAACCTTAGTGGTCTGCAACTACTGTGGTAAGGAAGAGAGAGGCTATATTCGTTGTCCTGAAGGGCATTATGTGTGTGATGAATGCCATGCAAGGGATGCAATAGGTGTTATCACCAGTTTTGTTCTCTCCTCTACTTCAAAAAATCCCATGGAGATGGTTCTAACCCTTATGAAGCATCCTGTTATGCCAATGCATGGTCCTGAGCATCATGCCATGATTGCAGGCGTGCTGGTTGCAGCCTATAAGAATCTTACAGGAAAAGCAGGCGAGAAGGAAATTCTAGAAGCTATAAGAAGGGGAAAATCAGTGCCAGGAGGTTTCTGCGGACTCTATGGTACTGATGCAGCAGCAATAGCATGTGGAATAGCGATGAGTATCATTCTTGGCTCTACACCACTCAAAGATAAGGAGCGCAGGATTGCGAATAACCTCACCGCAAGGGTTATCACCGCTATAATGTCCAACAGAGGTGCAAGGTGCTGTAAGCGCAGTACCTATACAGCGATAGAGGTTGCAACCCAGTATTTCGCAGAGACTCTTGGCATCGAATTTGAAAGAGTGCCTGCTTCAAAGCTGAAGTGTGAGCATAGCTATCGAAACAAGCAGTGCTCAAAAAAGGATTGCAGGTTTTATGCAGGAGAATAGACACATGGATAAAAAGATTTTTGAAATGCATGCTGAAATCTGTAAGGTGTTCACAAACCCAAAAAGACTGGAGATTATAAGTTTGCTTCGAGACCATGAAAGAAGTGTTAAAGAGCTTGCAGAACTGATGAAAACACCCCAGGCAAATGTCTCCCAGCACCTTGCAGTATTACGACAAAAAAACGTGGTTGTTACACGAAAGGATGGAACTACTACATATTACAAGATTGCAAACCCAAAGATTTCAAAAGCATGTGATCTCATGCGTGAGGTGCTGTTAGAGCAGTTGGCAGAGAACGAAAAACTGGTAAAAGAGGTGAAACTGTGAAAATAGGAATAATAATAAACACAAATGATCCAGAAACTGTATGGAATGCCTTCAGATTCGGACTTACAGCTCTGCTGAGCAATCATGATGTAAAGGTCTTTCTTATAGGCAAGGGAGTGGAATGCGAGGATATTATAGATGAGAAATTCAAGGTTCAGGAGATGATAAAGGAGTTCATGGAAAACAATGGCAAGATACTTGCATGCGGGACATGTCTAAAAATAAGACACAAAGGAATTGAAGTTTGCCCAGTCTCCACGATCCATGACATGCTCCACATAGTTGAGGAATCTGATAAGATTTTGACATTTGGATAAATAGAGATTCATAGTTTTTATTGAATCAATCAAATAAGGTAATATTTGCCTTATCTCTGAAGCATTTGCCTGTATGTGAAGCATTAATACCTATGAGTTTAATGTAAGAAGCATGAGCAAGCAGAAAGATAGACATGTAATGGAAGCTCTTGGAAAAACAAGAGTTGTGGTAGAGAATGGAAAAGTGGTTGAGGTTGGAGAACCTCAGACAGAGTACTGTCCCATATTCGACAAGGTAAGAGGTATAAAGAAATTCACCCCTGAAACTGCGAAGCAAAACATCGAGTTCAGGATAAAGGATTTTGGGATGTTTACCGAGCATAGAGAGCTTGAGATGGAGATTTTTGTGGGTTTTGGTGCGAGTGAGACCTTCATGACAGGACTAAGGAGAGGTCTCATAGATACCTCTGTTACAGCATGTGATGGTGCTGGAACTGTGATAACAAGCAATCCTAAACTTTGTCAGGGTATGGGCTCAAGAATCTCAGGTCTTATTGAGACCTCTCCCATACCCAAACTTATTCAGCGGATACATGAGCTTGGAGGAATCGTTCTTGACCCTGAGACCGCACGCATTGATCAGGTGGAAGGGGTAAAAAAGGCTATAGAGTTAGGTTATAAGAAGATAGGTGTTTCAGTAACCAATGTTAAGGATATCCGTGAGATAAGAAGGATTGAGAAAAAGGAAGGAGTTACGGTAGTTGGTTTTGGTGTGCATACCACTGGCATGCCTGAGGATGAAGCTAAGGAGTTCATCAAGCTTGTGGATATGACCACAGGATGCACCTCAAAGTATATTCGAGGGTGTATTGCGGGCAGCACCATAGCCCAGTTCGGCACAGCCATACCCATATTTGCGATTACCCAGATAGGAAAGGAACTGCTTCTGGAGAGGGCAAAAGAGGTTGAGGACCCCATGCTGATAAACACCATGAAACTTCCTGTCTTACCTGAGGAGAAGCAACCCAGACCACTGATATAAAAAGGTTTAACCTTTTTAAGCATATCTTAGCAGGATGAATAACTCGTTGTTCAAGGCATTGGGCAGTTCAACCAGAATACAAATACTCAAGATGCTTACAAAAAAGCAGATGCATATCACAGGGCTTGCAAATGAGCTTAAACTCTCTGTTCCTGTTGTGGCGAGGCATGTAAAGGTATTAGAGAAAGCAGGACTGGTTCAGAGAACGAAATTCGGCAGAACCCATGTGCTCAGAAGCAGAATAGAGAATATTGGTAAGCTATTAGACATGCTTGCAGATACAAGCGAGATTACCGTGCCAGAGGGGTCAAGCATCCTTGATGCCTTAAGAAAGGTATCTGGGGTGGAGATGAAGAAGGTGAATGAGAAGGAGTTTGTAATATCTATTGATGGTGAGCAGGGTTTTTACATATATGAGGTAAATGGAAAGCCTCCAGATACCACTGTAGAGGAGTTCAGGATTGAAAAAGATGCTGTAATCGAGTGGAAAAAACTCATACCCATAACAAGGAAGAGAATTGTTGTGAGGGTAGCATAATTATTACCCATTCAGGCAATAATTATTACCATAATCCATACCTTTTTTTATTGCTATGAAGATGTGGCAGACATGCATATAATGGAGGGGTTCTTACCTTTAAAATGGTGCATATTCTGGTATGCTATGGCATTACCATTTGTAGCGTATGGTGTGTGGAAATTGAAAAATATAATAGAGGAGCATCCTGATACAAAACCCATGCTTGGTATTGCAGGTGCCTTTATCTTTGTGTTATCCTCGTTAAAGCTTCCCTCGGTTACAGGCAGTTGCTCACATCCAACAGGCACTGGATTAGGGGCAATCATGTTTGCTCCTGCCATTACCTCTGTACTGAGTGTGATAGTGCTAATATATCAAGCATTGTTATTAGCTCATGGAGGTATCACCACCCTTGGAGCAAACACCTTTTCCATGGGAATCGCAGGCCCTTTTGTAGCTTACGTGATATATAAATTTTTAAACAAAGTAAGTTTTAATATTGCAGTGTTTATGGCTTCTATGCTTGGAGATTTGGTAACTTATGTAGTTACCTCTATCCAGCTCGCTCTTGCCTACCCTTTAGGAGGGAGCATAGCAAAAGCATTCTTAGGTTTTGCCAGTATCTTTGCAGTAACGCAGGTACCCCTTGCAATTATTGAAGCATTAGTTACCATGCTGTTGCTCAGATATCTTTTAAGCTTAAAACCTGATATCATGAAAGAGCTTAAGATAAGGGGTGTAGAGCATGTCTGAGATAAAAAGGTTAACCTTGGTTGTGGTAATCTTGATAACTATTATTGCACTGTTAACAATAATCACACCAAGCTTGCTTGGAATCACTCCTGAATGGAGTGGAGCAGATGATGCTGCTAGAGCGTTGATACAAAAAACTGGATATAAACCATGGTTCTCCCCAGTATGGAAACCACCAAGTGGTGAGATTGAATCTTTACTCTTCTCCCTGCAATCTGCGATAGGTGCGGGAATAATAGGTTATATCATTGGCAGTTATAGCAGGAAGTAAGCATGCACTCCACCCTTGATACTATTGCCCACACCAACCCATTGAGATCCCATGATACGAGATTGAAAATAGGCTTTGCTTTAACCATGATGTTGATAATAATTGCATCCCCTTCAGCATTACCACCACTCATAGCATTCATAGTCATGAGTGTTCTGATATTATATGTGGTAAAGGTAAAACCTAAAACCTATATTTTGCTATTATCACCTCCCTTCCTTTTTGGATTAATAGCATTAATAATGATGTCTTTATTCTTTGGTTACCATTATCCTCTATATTCCTTTGAGATATTCTCGCATACATTTACAGTATATAAGGATGGGATGAGCACTGGTTTACTTGTGATCGCAAGAACGATAGCAGCATCCTCCTCTCTTTTCTTTCTTGCTCTTACTACTCCAATGACAGAGTTATTTATAGCTATGAGATGGCTTCGAATTCCTCAGGTTATTATAGAGATTGCCATGTTAATATATCGTTACATCTTTGTGTTTCTTGAGGAAGCAGAGCGTATGTGGATTGCCACTAAGATAAGGGGTGAAGGCGGATTTATAACCAGAATAAAGCTATTTTCCATGCTCGCAGGCACGTTGTTCCTTCGCACCCTTCAGCAGGGTGAAAAGCTTATTATTGCCATGAATTCAAGATGTTACCAGGGCGAGATGCTCAATCTTGCATCTTTGAGTGATGAGAAGAGGATACCTCCACATCCTTTTGTAGTATCAGCAATTATCCTGTTTGAATTAGCTCTTGTGTATCTTAGCTTAATATGAACATCATAGAAACACATAACTTAAGTTATGAGTATCCTGATGGAACCCTTGCATTAAAAGATGTTAGTTTTCATGCCAAAGAGGGAAGCATCACAGCCATTCTTGGTTCTAATGGTGCTGGCAAATCTACCTTACTTCTGCACCTCAATGCTATACTAAAACCCAAGTATGGTAAGGTGTATCTGAAAGGCAAACCCTTTGCCTATGATAAAAAAAGCTTGCAGAGTATTCGAAGCAGTGTAGGTTTTGTGTTCCAGAATCCAGATGACCAGCTAATAGCACCAACCGTATATCAGGATGTGGCATTTGGACCAAGAAATTTGGGGATGCAGGATATCGATACCATAGTGGATGAAGCTCTCTCTCTTGTTGGTATGAAAAGCTATGCAGACAAACCACCGCATTTTCTGAGCTATGGGCAGAAAAAAAGAGTGGCTATTGCAGGGGTTATTGCCATGAATCCTGAGGTTCTGGTGCTGGATGAACCCACCTCAGGTCTTGACCCTAAAGGTAAAGAGGAGATTATCGAGATTCTGAATGAGCTTAATGGCGAAGGTAAAACCATAATTTTTTCTACGCATGATGTTGACCTTGCTGCGAAATGGGCTGATAACATATATGTTCTTCATGAAGGAAGGGTTGAAAAGCATGGCAAACCCTCTGAGATTTTTCTGGAGCAAGCAGTGATTTCAAGCACAGGATTAAATCCCCCAACCTTTGTGCAAACCTTTCGTGAGCTTAGGCTCAGGGGAATATCTGGTGGAGAATCTCCTCTAACAATGCTGAGCTTTGTAGATCGTTTATCCAGACCCTTTAATGTTTTGAAGGTGAGATGTGCTGTAGCAGAGAGTAATGTAAAGGCAGGAGAAAAGGTAGGGTTAATAATGAAGCATGGTATGTTATATGCGGTAAAAAGCTCAGAGGCTACTGCTTTCGGGAGAGTTATGTACGATGCTAATGCAGGAGAAGACATTATTGTAGGTGAGGTATCAGGTGAGTTAACCCAGAAAATCGGGAATATTTACATAGTAAGCGTGCCAAAAATAATTGAAGGGGGATCAAGGAATGTGGATATGGAATCAATACGTAGAATAATTGAGAAATATAAACCTAACAAGATAGGTGCTATGGGAACCTCTGCAAAGGTGTTGCTTAAAAAGCTAAGTATCTCATGCGATTTTGAGGTGGATGTGACTCAGGCAAGTATACTTGCAGCACAGAGAGGGCTTGATGTTATGTTATTTGCAACTGGTAAAATGGGTGAGAAGGTAGTTCAGAAAATAAAAAATCAGAATGTGAATTTAAGGTATGCAGTGATATCCATGCATAGCCAGAATAACGGGAGTTAATGTTCTTCTACCTACAGACAATAATAAATATATGGAGAATATATCATGTTCATCTGCTTTTTGGATAAAAGCAGATAAAGTTAAACCAGAGGAGGTGAAGCATGAAAATCATAAAGGTAAAGAAAATCTCACGTGGCGCATGCAAGTGCGGGCGAACCTGTTAATTATCAGTATGCCTTTTTTT
>CAZCRM010000020.1:0-15418 GCA_964501085.1 uncultured Methanosarcinales archaeon
ATCTGCAAAGAAATAAAAGCTTCCTTCTGGAGTAGTAGCGTTTATTCCATCTATGCTATTAAAGCCATTGCTCATGAACTCCCCCATTATCCGATGAATTTCTCTTGTGATGCTAAAATATTCTTCAATCTCCTCATTTGGTTCATAAGCAGTTACTGCAGCATATTGCGTAGGAGTGGAAACATTGGTAAAGAGTGTGGCAGCCACTTTTATGAATGCATCTCTTAACTTTTCAGAGCTTTCTTCAGGCAGGATGCATGAACCAAGTCTATAACCACCTGCTGATCTGTCCTTTGAAAGACCGTTAGTAACAAAGGTGCCTTCAGGGTATATTGTACCCATGCTAACGAATCTTTCAAATTCATAGGTGGTTAATGCGTAAATTTCATCAGCAAGCACAAGGGTATTATGCTCACGGCACACCTCTGCGATTGCTTTTAATTCTTTTTTTGAATACACCACGCCAGTGGGATTATGAGGGTTGTTCAGCACAAGTATGTGCTGTTCTTCATGCATTTTTGAAAGAAATTCATCAAGGTCATCTGGCTGAATTCTGTAATTAAACTCTGGCTTTAGATAAAAGGTGTGGAAATGTTTATCAAGCAATTTTATCATTGGTGAGTAACCTATCCATGAAGGAGAGGGAAGTATCACATCTCCTTTGATAATATCAAAAATAATATGGATTAAGTCTTTGGTACCAGGACCAACGATGATTCTTGATGGGTCAATCTCAAGCCTGAAATGCCTTTTGTTGAAGTCAGAGATAGCTTCCCTAAGTTCAGGAATTCCTTCAGCAGCGGAATAATGCCCTTTATGAGCATTTTTTGCCAATGCCTTAGCCAAAACCTCTGGAACATGAAATGGTGATTGTCCAAACGCAAATCCAAAATAATCAAAACTGCAAGCTATCCTCTCACATTTTTTCCGATGCTCATTAACCATCAACCCTATCTTAAGATTTTCAGGCATGGTTATAACATTTACATGCGGTTCTACAAGAATTTTAATATTAACACCTCATACATGCTCAATTTCAGTATAGTTCGAGATCTCAGAGTTTGTGGTACATAAATCCTTAATATTCATAGAATGCACATCATTGTATCCTGTCAATCTCGCAAAATCTTTAAGCTCTTCTGTGGAAACTCTAAGAAAGTTTTCCAATTTCTTGGCAGAGATATCTATATTTAGTCTTGCTCTCAGCTTTGGGTTATGAGTGGTAACACCCACAGGGCATTTACCAGTATCACATAGTCTATATTGCTGGCATGCACATGCCATTAAAGCTGAGCTTCCAATTGCTACGGCATCTGCACCTAAAGCTATTGCCTTTATGAAATCTGAGGATACCCTTAACCCTCCTGTGATTATTAACGATATATCCTTCGCTTTTCTATCCAGAAATTTTCTCGCTCTATAAAGTGCAAATATTGTTGGTATGGAAGTAGCTTGTTTAATGAATTTGGGAGCTGATGCTGTTGCACCTGGTCTTCCATCAATGGTTATGAAATCTGGGTTTGCATAGATAGCTATCTCCAAATCCTCTTCGATATGACCTGCTGCCAGCTTGATTCCTATTGGTTTTCCACCAGATTTCTCCCTTAACCATTCCACCTTATCCTTAAGCTCATCCTTATTTCTAATATCCTCAAAATGTGAAGGGCTAATAATATCCATGCCTTCAGGAAATCCTCTTATGTTAGCTATCTCTTTAGTAACCTTTTCAGCAGGTAAATGCCCACCCATCCCAGGCTTGGCTGATTGCCCGATCTTGATTTCTATGGCATCAACTTTCCTAAGATTCTCATCACTCACACTATACTTATTAGGGACGTATTCAAAGATGTATTTGTAGGCATGCTCTAAAGCTTCTTTAAGAATCCCTCCCTCTCCTGAACACATAGCAGTTTTTACCCCTGCACTGCCTTTTGCAAGTGCAAGCTTTATTTCTTTTGAAAGAGCTCCAAAGGACATATGAGTTACGTAAATAGGAGTTTCAATGATGAGAGGTTGTTCTGCTTTTTGACCTATAATGGTTCTGGTATTTACTTCCTCATCTTTATTTAGAGGTATTTTGTAAAGTTGTGCACCTTTGATAAGTATATCATCCCATGATATTACATTAAGAGTGGTGCGCATGGGTTCTATGATGGATTCTCCTGTAATAGAGATACGATGAATGTCTTTCATATACACTTCAAGCTCATCAGAATCCCTGCTCCATTCTGATAAATACCCACCTAAGTCTTTCTTAGCAGTAGAAATCGTAATCTTACTCTTTACCCCGCAATGAGGACAGGTTATGGTCTCTTCTATCTCTTTTGTTTTAATTTCAGCTACAATAAGCTTTAGATGAGTTTTGTCTGATTTACAGATTGGGCATTCCCAGCCTTCAGGGAAATCCTCTGGTTTAGTGCCTGGCTTAATGCCCGTAGTTGAGCTACCCCTTGTATCATCATACTCAAAAACATTGCAGACATCACAACGATATCTCATGCTGCTGATTGTTCTTTTTCAGAGCCTCTTGTGCAATAATACATATGTTTGAGTCCCATCTTTTGGGTTACTGGACACCCACCACATATGCATCCTTTCTCTTGGGTTATGCATTTGCTTTTTCCAATGGTAGGGAAACAGTAACCTTTTTCACCACACTCTACAAATGTAGGGCAACTTGCACATATGCACATGGACAAAACCATTTGCTTTCTTTGTTCTATTTCTTCAGGATTCATACTCATGACCCCATTAGCATAATAATTATCATACTATAAAATATTATTGCTTGATATACTCAATTATTTTTTAGTCATATCAGCGTTCTAACGGAAAATATTTTAAGCTTATGAATTGAAATTGCCTATGATGATAGATCCTATCTGCAAGAAAAATGTAAGTAAAGAAAGCGCCTTCAAATCAGTTTACAAGAACAAGGAATACTATTTTTGTTCAGAGGAATGTAAAAAGAAATTTGATGAACTTGATAAGAGTGTGATAAGGGTTAGACGTTCATTAAAGGATAAAGAAAGAATCTCTTTTGGTAGGTTAAAGCGTGAGGTCATTAATCAGGGAATTTGCACTTTATGTGGAGCATGTGTTGCAAGCTGTGAGGCACTTGCTGTGGAAAAAGGAAAGCCTGCGCTGAAAGGAATATGCACAGCATGTGGGGTATGCTATAACCAGTGTCCCCGTACTATAACCACAGAAAAGAATCTAATAGGTAATGTGCGTGATGTTTTTACTGCAAAGAGCATGCTTCCTTATGTTAGAGGACAGGATGGCGGAGTTGTCACCTCCATGCTTCTGTATGCTCTTGAAGAGGGGTTAATCGATAGTGCTGTTGTGACTGTGAAAAGCGAGGAAGAACCCTGGAAACCTGTAGCAATAGTGGCACAATCAAGAGAGGATATTCTTAGAGCATCAGGCTCAATATATGTGCATTCCATGACCATGGAAGCTCTGATGAGCGCAATAAAAAGAGGGTCACACTCCATAGCGTTTGTAGGACCTTCATGTAACATCGATGCCGTGTATAAGATGCAGAAATCACCCTATGGTTTGCTTCATCTCTTTATGAGAGCAAATATCCTTAAAATGGGGCTTTTCTGTATGGATACCTTTAATTATGAAGGTCTGAAAAGTTTTCTTGAGAAAAAAGGAATCCCTATTTCAAATGTTAAGGAAATGAAGATAAAGAGGGGAAAATTCAAGGTTATAGCAGATTCAACTCATATTTTTCCTCTTAGCGAAATTGATGCATACAGAAATGGATCATGTACTGTGTGCACAGACCTTACTGCAGAAAAGGCAGACCTTTCCTTCGGAGGTGTGGGATCAAGAGATGGATATACCACAGTGCTTGCCCGCACAGGGTTAGGTCTTGAACTCTTTCAGGATGCTGAGGACAGAGGTTATATAAAGATAGAGCATCTGAGTAAAGAAGGTCTTGAAAAGGTACTTCGCCAAGCAAAAGCCAAGAAGGTACAGATGTATATGATAAAGAGAAGGAAAGGTTTATGAATATTGAGCAATAAGGAGGGTATAATGGGTAAAACAGGAACGACAAAATGGGGCAGAGTAAAAGGACGAAAGGGAAATATAATAATGGTTCCTGAATCTGAACTTCATTATAAGCGCCCTGGACCTGCACAGCGATATACTTCCTCAGGAGCAAAACGCAGGAAGATGCGTAGGTCCCAAAAAGCTATTGTGAAGGCCTCATGATACATGTTAGGTTTTCTTTTCAGTAATGATATTATTATATACCTTCAAAGCCTTGCAAACCCTTTCATCGATTTTTTATTTAAGGCACTAACCCAATTTGGTAGTTTCTATGTTCTTTTCTTTCTTGCAACTCTGACCTTCTGGTGCTATGATAAAAAATTGGGGTTTAGGCTAATGTACGTTATTCTTATTTCAGCAATACTGGTGATATTCGCAAAAAATTTATTCAAAACCACTAGACCACCTCAAGTTCTACATAAAGTATCCTCAGAAGGTTATGGATTTCCAAGTGGACATGCTCTGGTATCCTCTGCATTCTTAGGATATCTCTGGCTGAGCATCAGAAAAGGGATGGTTTTTGTCTTGCTTGCGATTTTATCCATCTCAATTTCTAGGGTTTATCTTGGAGTTCATTATGTTGGAGATATCATGGGAGGGATATTTTTTGGGTTTGTAACCGCTTTTATTTCTTATAAATATATATTTACCACAAACATAACTCAAACAAATTTAAGATATGCTATTGCTCTTTTTCCAGCAATAGTATTAATGCTGTATCCCCTTAAAGAGGTGGTGGATGTGGGAGTGATGATGATTTCTATAGGTATAGGATATCTTCTTGAGGAAGAATATATCATGTTTGAGGATGCAAACAATAACCTACAGAGGATAAAAAGAGCGTTTACTGGGTTGCTGGTTGTGGGTGTGATATATCTTGCTTCAACCCTGCTTGAAATAGATTCTGTTCTTATGTATGCAATGCTTGGATTTGCTTCTACCTTAGCTGTGCCATGGGTTTTTGCATGCTCATCTCTTTAGGTCATCGGAACAATCTATGTATATTAGCTTATCATAAACCATAATCCGAGCGTAGCGAGGCGCACGATGAAAATAAAAATCACCAGTAAAGGAAGGAAAACGGGTATGACATACCCTCTGTTTCCGTAAGAAAAACCTCTTGTAGGTGAGAGGACGTCAGCTTTTCAGAATCTTCTCCAGCATCTCGAATCTCATTGTGGCAAGTTCCTTGCTGGCAGTGCGCCTGATGATAGCCCTACCACTATCAAACACAATAATCTTCTCCACAGGGGGATTGGTGAGTACAAGCATCTCGTTATCCGGGGTCACCTGAACACCCTCAAAATGTTTCTTAAGCTCTTCAATTGCTTCTGGAGTTATTTTGATGCCTCCAAGCTCAGCCTCGCCACTGTAGAGATCCTTCTCACCCCTGGTAAAACATGGCTCAATGGTAACGATCTTCATGCATAAACATCTCCTCAATCTTATCCATAATAGCTTTCGCTATCTTACGCTTTGTACCTGAAACTCGTTTAATATTGTTATCTCCTATAATATAAACCTCGTTATCCTCTGTACCCATCCCTCCAGAGGAAACATCATTTGCCACCACCATCACAAGGTCCAATGCCTTCATGAACTCTCTTGCTGTTTTAATAAGCTCCTCCTCTTTTACATTGGCTTCTGCCTTGAATCCTACTATCTTAAGCTCAGGATAATTCCTGCGCACCTCTCTGAGAAGCTTGGGTGCAGGTCTTAGTTCAAGGGTAATCTCCTTATCAGACTTTATCTTATGCGTCACAGGCTGAACCGTGAAATCAGATATTGCTGCCGCACTGATAAATATGTCATATCCTTTATTTAATTCTTTAAGTACAGCATCCCTCATTTCCTCTCTGCTTTCAACATGTATTTCATCTATGCCCTGAATACCTACATAACCTCTATGAACTATGGTGACATGAGCACCGCGTCTGAATGCTTCAAGCGCAAGCTCTATACCAGTTCTTCCAGATGCCCTGTTGGTGAGGATTCTGATAGGGTCTATGGCTTCTGCAGTCCTTCCACCTGTAATCAGTATCCGTTTGCCCTTTAATTTTTTTCCTCCAAGAACCCTCTCCACTCTGAGCAGAATCTCAGCATTTGATGGAAGCTTTGCAGCGTTTTCCTCGATCAAGGGATGAATACACTCAACCCCAAGCTGTTTGAGTTTTTCAATATTTTCAAGAACAGCAGGATTGCTGTGCATGGATTCATGCATAGCAGGCGCTATTATCATGGGAATTCCTGAACCTAACGCAGTTATTCCGAAGGTGGTTACAGGGGTATCACCAATACCACAGGCAAGCTTACCAATGGTGTTTGCAGTGCACGGTGCTATCAGAAAGAGAGACGCCCTTCTGGCTCCAAAAAATTCCACATGCTCCACATCACCTGTGAGCTCTGTGATTACCTTGTTGCCTGTGGCATAATGCATAGCCTCAGGATGTATGATTTTCTGCGCTGCAGGAGACATCACTGCATGCACCTCTGCTCCATGTCTTCTCAATTCTCTGGCAAGTTCAACACATCTCACTGCTGCAATGCTACCTGTGATTCCAAGCACTATGGTTCTGCCCTGCAGGGTTTTTGAGGATTGTTGTATATAACCCATCGTTATATGTTATAATACCAAAAGATAAGAAGATTTTTATGCCTGAAAACTCTCGAGTATCTGCCTTACAGCATTGCATAAATCCTCAAAACATTTCCAGCGAGAGGGTCTGTTGAAGTAATCAAGGGCATCTTCAAGATTCTTCCTGCATAATGCTGGGTTTAAGCTGTTGAGATCAACACTCTGAAAGGGGTCGTGTTTTACTTCTTTTACCTTATATCCAAGAGCTTCAAGTTTCTGGTTCAGCATAGCCCTATCCTTATTCTTCAGATACTCGATGATCACCTTTCGTGCATGATAGAGCTGTGATGGGCGTTTTATTCCATACTCCTTGCTGTTGTTAAGTCTGGGTGGGGTGACAAGACCTGCAAAGCTGAATACGTTTGAAGAGAGGTATTCCTCCAGAATTCTGTGCACCTCTGCATCCTCTTGCATCACAGAAAAAAGGTATGGAAGATCATCCCTTCTTTCAAGTCCCACTCTGCCAAGTGTTTCAACTGCTGCAAAGACCTCAATATCCTTTAAATTAACACCTGTTACTCGTGCAGTTGAGCTTATCAATGCCTTATTTGCCTCATATATTGCTATGGGATTGGAAGCAAAGGCAAGCAATTCTGCTCTCTGCTCACGTGTGATGAAGCTTCTGGATTCCAGTATAAGTTCCTTAAAGCTGAAGTTCCATTTTTTATCGTCTATCACATGCGAGATTTCATGAGCAATCACTCCCTGCTTTGCATCTTGAGAAGCAAAAGAGTCAAAAGGTAGAGCCTTGTTAGGGGTTGCAAATTCGAATATTAGGTAGGGTGTTCCCATGAAGGATACCCTGCGCAAACCTGCAGGCTGTCTTGAGGCATGCCAGTTGGCAGGATTGTATTCGATGATGAAGTCAATATCATCCTTAAACAGCTTAATACAGCTTTGCCTAGCAAGCTCCCAGGCATGTTTAATATTTCCTATCGTCTCCTCATCCTGTCCTTCAACAAAAGCCATGGCAGATTCCATCTGTCCCAGCATGGTATCCCTGAGGCAAAAATAATATAACATTCATATCAACTATAATAAGGTGTTCCTATGGAGCTTGAAGAACTTGTTAAGAAGGTAAAGATGAAAGATTTAAGAGCAGAGGCTAAAAAGCATGGAATACCTGTAGCATGTAGGACAAAGATGGATATCGCCAAGGATTTACCTAGAGATGTGCTTGAAAAGTTAGCAGGCAAATAGCACATAAAATCACTTTGATTTGAGCTTATGATACTTAATACGCTGGTTTAGTACACAGCTTCCTCCCCTTATCCCACCGAGAGGATTCTTTGGCGTACCCATGGAGTTCATACAGCGTGCCATCACCGCTGCCCCTCTGGCAAGACCATCATCCACAAACACCACCCTGTCCCTTGCGTTCTCATATAACCCTATGCTCTCAATCCGCTGAAGTATTAAGTATGGTTTACAGCCTGTAATGGCTGCTCTGCCAGTTAATCCAATTGAGGTCTTCTCTGAAATAAGGTTGTTATCCAGGCTTAGCTTAACAAGCCGTTCAACCATCAATGCAGAAACCAAATCTAAAATAGCAAAGATAGTTTTCAAACCATGCTCTGAATATATCTCTGCACCTATCTCACTAAGTTTGGGTAGAAGGCTTCCGTTCACACCTACATCACATCCAATCAAAGTAACCCCATTCTCCTCAGCCGCAACAGGATTGACTGGCACGCTTCCATACCTGTCCCTATCCTTAGGCACTATCTCAATGGTTATTAGCTTATTAATACGCTCTGCGTATTTTTTTATTATGCTACCTTTTATCAGCCATATCCCAATCTCCTTCCTTTTATTGTACAAATCAAGAGCAGCACCGAACCTTTTGTCCACTAACCCAGTACCTTTTATCACAGCATCATGAATTGCACCAGCATAACCACAGAGATTGGCTATGGTTTTGGCATATGGTATATCTTCATTAGTGATTCTGCCTTTCAAGGTGGTACCAAAATCCATGGAGAAAACAGGATTTCTGAAATCTACACCTGCCCATTTTGCTCCTTCTTTTATTCCTGCTGTTGAAAGCTCTCCCTCCATCTCATTTGCCACAACCTCAACACCAGTAGAGCCTACTGGTGGAAGTACTCCTCCTACTGCACCTGAGAACGTGACCTTATCAATAAGGGTGTGGGATCTGAACTTCGCAGGTATGTTATCTATGGACATCGCAGGCACCATCTTTTTTGGAGGTATGCCAGCAAGAAGGCATCCGTCTGCAAGGGCTTTTATGAACTCCCCCACCTCATGAGGAGAGGAGAATCCTGCAACAACACCTGTAGACCTTACAGCAAAATCAAGATCAGTTTTTACATCAAGATTAACCTCCTCATGAGCCTCGATAAGAGTGTCCCTGACAAGTTCTGCGATGGATTCTCTTGTCAGAGATACCCCACTTAAGGTGGTACCAAAGATTCTCTCATTGGGTTTGGGTTTTCTCACATTTCTGGTCATCTTCACCTTCTTGTTCACAAGCCATGTTTTTCCATCTTTAAGGTTTGTGGCGGTGAGAATGCATTTAGTAGTAGTATTACCTACCTCTATAGAGGCAACAAGGAAAAATGGAGCAACATCAGCAAGCTTGTAAAGGTCTGCCTTGAGTTTTACTGGAGGTAAAAGCATACTTTCAGCTATTCTTGGTTTTTTAAAAATGCAGTTAAGTATCATAGCAATACCTGTCATGCAATCTGCATACTATTATTTAAGCACTTTAATCTATTCATTCCTGTTTTCTTACCTTCCACTGGATACGGCGCAAAACACCTCTTAACGTCTGCACCTCACGCCCTGTAAGCTCAGCTCTGCCAAGGATTCTTCTCAGCATAATCTTAGTTTTGTGTTTCTTATGTTCTTTATAATCTATATCCTCAAGCACTTCATCTAAATGCTCGTACAGAAGTTCAAGATCAGAATGCTTTGCTAGAGGAATCCCCCCTCCCTCAATCTTACTTAATTCGTACAGAACAATAGCCACTGCATGAGATAAATTCATGCTTGGATACTCTTTGCTTGTGGGAATGCTTACGATGAGGTCGCAAAACTTCAACTCATGGTTTCGAAGTCCATCGTTCTCTCTTCCAAAAACTATGGATACTACACCACTTTTATCAGCAAGTTTTTCTCTTAGCTTAGAAGGGGTTAAAGCAGGCATTCGTATGTGCTTAGCATCGCTCTTTCCATGTAATGCTGTTGTACCTACAATGAGATGCGAGTCTTGAACAGCTTCTTTTAAGGAAGACACAATCTTGGCATTCTCTATTATATCAAAAGCATGCATCGCCATCTGCCGTGCAGAGACATCAAGCTCGCAAGGATTTACCAGTATTAGCTCCTTAAAGCCAAAGTTCTTCATCACTCTTGCTACTGACCCTATATTTCCACTGTAGATGGGTTCAACAAGTACAATGCGAAAATTGAGCATGATTATAATTTTTTATGGTCATCCAAGCATCTAAGTGCTTCCAAAGGTATATTTCCGTTATGCACCGCTGTTGCAACAAGCGCTCCACCTATACCTATCTCCTTCAAAGCATGAATATCTCTCATATCCCTTACTCCCCCTCCAAATAATATGTTATGAGAAGATAACGAAACTATTTTCTCTAAAAACTCTGCATCAATACCATAGCCTGTGCCAACCTTACTCAGATTCAGGATGATGATTTCGTTGATATCATAGCCATCTAATAACCTCACAAGTTTTTCAGGCTCTAATCTCAAGCTTTTATCCTTTGTTAACACCACTCCATCCTTGAGGTCTATGCTAATAACAATTTTTTCAGAGAATTCTTCCGTAGCTTTTTCTATTAGTTGTAAAGATGCGGTCTCTGTACCAAGAACAAGGTTATCTGCTATTGTTAAGCCCATCTCAACATCCTTCATGTTCTCTGCCCCTATATCAATCATGGTTTTCACCTTTAATGAGATGCTTTCAATAATCTTGAAGTTATTTCCCATACCCTGAAGACGGTTAAGGTCAGCGATATAAACCTCTTTTGGCGAGATTATTGAAATCATGTCGCGAGGAGATGATGAACTACATACCTTGCTTACTATAGGTTTGTAGCTTGCTCTCTCTCCTTTGACTGCATGCACCACTACACCATTAAAGATATCCATTACGAGAATGATTCGAAACATACATGTATTCATACATCTAACTCTATGATTATGAAGTTACTTGTAAGCCCTATGAACATAAAGGAGGCAAACATCAGCAAACTTGGTGGTGCTGATATCATCGACGTGAAGAATCCAAAAGAAGGGTCTTTAGGTGCTAACTTTCCATGGATTATACGTGCTGTGAAAAAAATCGCAGGTTCAACACCTGTAAGCGCCACCATAGGAGACTTCAACTACAAACCTGGCACTGCTTCCCTCGCAGCCCTGGGTGCAGCTTTCGCAGGAGCGGAGTATATCAAGGTTGGTTTACATGGCATAAAAACAAAAGAGCAGGCGCTTGAGATGCTAACCAATATCGTGCGTTCTGTTAAGGAATATGATGATAACAAAAAGGTGGTGGCTGCAGGGTATTCTGATTACAAGAGAATCGATTCCATCTCACCTCTTGAACTTCCTTCAGTGGGTGCAGAAGCAGGCGTAGATGTGGTCATGATGGACACAGGTATCAAGGATGGGCGCTCTACCTTTGAGTTTCTCACACTCAAAGAACTCCTCGAGTTTGTTTCAAGAGCAAAAGCTTATGGGTTACAAACTGCTATTGCAGGTAGCATACGATTTGAGAACATTCCTATGCTGAAGCGAATATCACCAGATATTATAGGGGTAAGAGGGTGTGTGTGTGGGGGTGACAGGAATTCAAGTATCAAACGTGAGCTTGTGGAGAGGCTGAAGGCAGAGATACAATAGTTTACTCCTTCCAGAATGATGGGACAAACAGGATAAGCACGGTAAAAACCTCAAGCCTTCCTATCCACATATTGAGGATAAGGGTTATCTTTCCAATCATAGGTATGGTGCTGAAGTTTTCCATAGGACCCACCAGATTCAAACCCGGACCCACATTGCCAAGCGTAGTTGCAGAAGCGCTTATGCTTGTAATCATATCAATTCCAAGCATGCTTAATATCAATGTGCTTCCCACAAACACAAGCAGATAAAGAACAAAGAATGAGAGTATCGCATGCATAACCTCATCTGAAATAGATGTGTTCCCAAGCATAATAGGTTTTACCATCTTGGGATGTATAGCTTTATATATCCCACGGATAGCGAATTTTAGTAGTAGAATTACCCTAATCACCTTGATACCACCCCCTGTAGACCCTGCTGACCCCCCAATAAACATGAGTATGAGAAGTATAATTTTTTCAGACGCATGCCATTGATTGAAATCAGTTGTTGTAAACCCTGTGGTGGTCATTATGGAAACCACCTGAAATCCCGCATATCTTAAAGATTCGAAAAGGGTATCACCCCAGTGATACAGTTTGTATGAAACAATAAATATTGAAATTAACATTATAAAAAAATATGCCTGAAACTCCTTATCCTTAATTAATGAGGTGGGATTAACCCTTAGAGTTCTGTAAAACAGACTGAAGTTCGCTCCTGCTATGAACATGAATATGGTTATTATAACCTCGATCCAAGGATTTCCAAATGCAGCGATGGACTGGTTTCTTGGAGAGAAACCCCCTGTTGCCATTGTTGAAAACGTATGCAGAACAGCATCATAGAGCGTTGCCCCAGCATATTTCAGAAGTATTATTTCAAGGACTGTAAAACCAATATAAACACCCCACAGAATCTGTGCAGTATCCTTCAACCGTGGTTTCAGTTTTTCCATAAATGGGCCAGGTGACTCTGAGTTGAACATCTGTCTCCCTGCTATAGCAAGCCTCGGGAGTATCGCTATAACAAGCACAATGATTCCCATACCACCTAACCATTGAGTCATGCTTCTCCAGAACAGAAGGCTTCTTGAATAGCTCTCGATATCGTTAAGAATTGTTGAACCTGTGGTGGTGAAGCCTGACATGGACTCGAAGAAAGAGTCAAGAGGAGAGATGCCTGACAATACATAGGGTATGCTGCCAAAAAAAGCAGCGCATAACCAACCTATTGCCACAATTACAAAGCTTTCCCTATGACCAAGTTCTTCGAATTCTGAACCACATACACGCTCAAGCAGTATACCAAATCCCAGCGCAATAGCAGATGAAGTAAGAAAAATTCTGATGTTTTCGTGATAATACACTGCTACCAAGAGGGGGGCAATCATAGAAACCCCGAGGAGCTTTATCACAGTTCCAAGTACGCTCACAGTCACCCTGTGGTTCACGACATGTTCATTCTGGTTTTGTTTATTAAATCTTGCTATACAGGAGCATCAGTATTAGTACAGCGATGAATGATGAGATCAATACGAACCGAAAGTTTTAAACCAAGCAGTATGCATTTACAAGGGATTTTAACAATAAGGCGATAGATACGTAGATGTGGAAGATCGAAGATGCCATTGAACTGTATGGTATTGAACGCTGGGGTAATGGATATTTTTCTTTTAATAAAAATGGAAATTTGATAATCAGACCCACAAAAAATGATGCTCAGGCAGTTGATCTTATCGATATTGTGAAATATATCTCAAATAAAAAAATAAAATTTCCAGTATTATTCAGATTTCCACAGATTCTTGAATGCCAGATTAGAGAACTGAATAGGGCGTTTTTTAACTCAATATCTGAGTTCAATTATAACAATCGCTACTATGCGGTGTTTCCGATGAAGGTCAACCAGAGAAAAGAGGTGATAGAGGAAATTCTAAAAGCAGGAAGGAAATACGGTATGGGGTTAGAGGTGGGAACAAAGGCAGAGCTTCTTGCAGCTCTGTCCTTTGATTTAGGCTCAGAGGACGTTCTGATATGCAATGGGTTCAAGGATGATGAATACCTCAAGCTTGCTATAAACGCTACCAAGCTGAGAAAGAATATTGTTATTGTGATAGATGAATTCAACGAGACAAAACGTATGTTAGAGCTTTCAAAAATATTGAACGTTAAACCCATTATAGGAATAAGGGCAAAACTGTACTCAAAGGGCAGTGGAAAATGGGCAGAGTCTGGGGGAGAAGGTGCAAAGTTTGGACTAACAACCACCGAAATGCTTGAATGCATACGCATGATTGACGAATATGATATGCTTGACAGATTGCAGATGCTTCATTTTCATATAGGTTCGCAAATCACGGAGATAAGAAGAATTCAGAGGGCTGTCAAGGAGGCAGCAAGGGTATATGCCAAAATAAAAAGAAAGAGGATAAATATCAGATATTTCAACATCGGAGGGGGTCTTGGGGTGGATTATGATGGCAGTAAAACCTCATCAGAATCAAGTGCTAACTATTCAATGCAGGAATATGCAAACAATGTGGTTTATTCTCTTAAGGAGGTATGTGATGAGGAAAATGTAGATCATCCGATAATCATATCTGAAAGTGGACGGGCGATAAGCGCATATCATTCAGTACTTGTAATAGATATCAAAGGGAGCAAGAATGGAAGATATGCAAACAACATCAAGCTTAGAGGTGATGAACCCCACGCTATAAAGGAACTCTATGATGAACTGAAGGAAATAAATGTCAAGAACTACGTAGAGTATTTTCATGACGCTCTTCAATTGAGGGAGGAGCTTATCACCCTGTTCAATCTTGGTGAGCTTGATTTAGAGGACAAATCCAAAGGAGAGATTCTCTTCTGGCAGATTTGTGAGAAAGTAGCGATGTTTGCCAGAGAAACCGAGAATGAGTCTTATGAATTCCAAGAATTGAATAAACTTCTATCTAAAAAATACATTGGTAATTTTTCCATCTTCCAGTCCATGCCTGATTTCTGGGCGATAAAACAACTATTTCCCATAGTACCATTATGCAGAGCCAATGAAAAACCCTCTGAATACGCCACCATTGTGGATATCACATGCGATTCAGACGGAGAGATTGATAAGTTTGTTGACTTAAGAGAGGTGAAAGAGGTACTTGAACTTCATCCCCTTCAAAGCCACCCATACTATATAGCTGTGTTTCTGCTTGGGGCATATCAGGATACCATAGGGGATTACCATAACCTATTCGGTACTGTGAATGAGGTGCATGTTATCGTGGATGATAAAGGAAGATGGCACATAAAAAATGTCATAGATGGAAACAAAAACTCTGAGGTTCTGAGCTTTCTGAATTATGATACAGAAGAGCTTTTTAAGAGTTTTGAATCAGAGGTACATCAGGCAGTTAAAAAGGGTGTGCTCTCAAGAACAGAAGCTAAGGAAATCACACATAATTATAAGCGGGTTATGAACCAGTACACATATCTGGTGTGATAATGTTGACCCTTGGGATCGTGAATACCTATGATAAAATAAAGCTCCATGAGGCACATTATCGAAGTATTGCAAGGGCAGCACCTGTGGCGTATGCCTTTGGTTTCAATCTCGCCCTGTTTGATTATCCTTTCAAGATGAGTGCTAAGGAGCTGGTGGATTTTGTAAAGCATAGAACTACCATAGGCATGGCGGGAAAGTATCTTGAAGAGCTTCTACACTCTAACATGTTCTTTGTTTTTGAACTGCCAAAAAAGGGATTCCAGCCTCAGTTTGGAACTCCTGTGGTAACAACCTCGCATCCTGATGAACAAAAGAGTATTAAAATAGAAACTCTTGCAGAAATGGCTGATAAGC
>CAZCRM010000021.1:0-13315 GCA_964501085.1 uncultured Methanosarcinales archaeon
ATCCCTGCGATGATTTCAGCACTTATGAGATATAATAATCAGTAGATGCGTGTGGAATCGCCCTCTGCTATAAGCTCGCTCACCTCGTCCACGAACTCCTCCATATATCTGTCAAGCTGATCCTTGCGACGTCTCTGGGTCTCCTCATCAGCAGGATATCTCTCAATGAGTGAGAGGAATTCGTTGTATATCTCCATGGTCTTTTCCATCAGTGCCTCTTTTGGTTCACCCATCTCTGCCATATGCACGATGTAACGGCGTAATCTAATACATCCCCTGTTTCTCCCGAAACTCCTATCGAAAAACAGCGGAATTCTCCATAATCCCCTCTCTACAGCTCCACTCTTGACCGAAGGGAACAATTTTACAATTTCTGGGTCAATCTCATGCATGGTCATGCAAATCAGAACTCCTCTATCACATCAATAGTGTGCTCAAACCGCCATGGCACACATCTCGGTCTTCTTCTGTCTCTCTCCTTTATCTTATCCTCAAGTGCTTTATAGGCTTTAAGATACTCAGCTTCTTTTTCAGGGTTTTGCTTTGCCTCCTCCTTGAGTTCAGCAGTGAGGTCCTCTAACTGGCGTATGGACATATACTTATACCTAATAGTAATACCTCCAAACATTACTTTTTTCTTTTATTATTTAAAACAAGCACATTGTAAATTATATCATTCCTTTGTTCCTGAGATACCTTAATGCTTCTGCCACGCCAGCACCATGTTTTTCCTTAGTAACCATATCCGCAACCTCTTTTAGTGCAGGATGGGCATTTCCCACAGCAATACCAAAACCTGAGGTCTTCAGCATCTCTATATCATTGGGAGAATCTCCGATGGCTACAAAATCCTTTACATCAAGCTTCATGAGCTCTGCAATTCTTTTAAGTGCACTGCCTTTATTGATTCTTTTGCTTTTGATATGAATCGCAAAGCCAGTATCAACAATCTCTATGTCAGGAAAATCTTTAAGAACCTGTCTTGCTGTTTCCACATCAAAGTTTCTATGCAGAGTTATCTCGGTTTTTCTGTTCTCTGAATCAAGCCTTTCAAGAGGAAAACGCTTGCTTAGGATGCTGAAGACTCTCTCACATTCTTCTATGTATTTGCTGTTGATTTCAACATCTTTGTATTCTACAACCCCTCCGTTTTCTGCTATTATAATTCCACAGGTACCTAGGAGTCTTGAAACTGCCCTTGCATAACACAGCACGTTTCCTGTAGCAATCACCACAGGCAGCTTAAGGCTTCGAATGTGATCAACCGCCCTGCAATCAAGGGTTCTATCACTGAATGTAATTGTCCCATCAACATCAATCACAACCGCCTTCATCTAATCCTTGAGCCCTTCTGAAGTAACCGAAAATATTGCTTCGCCCTCTGGCAGGTTGGGAGAATCCACAAGTCTTGCTATCCTCTTGTCCCCTTTGGATTTCCTGAGATATAATCTAAAGGTTGCGGTATGTCCAACGATATGTCCACCTATGGGTTTAGTTGGGTCCCCGAAGAAGGTATCTGGTTTTGACATTACCTGATTTGTGACAAGAACCACTGCGTTATAAAGATGAGCGAACTTCATGAGATCATGCATGTGTTTGTTGAGTTTCTGCTGTCTGTCAGCAAGGGTTCCCCTGCCCACATATTCTGACCTGAAATGGGCGGTGAGGGAATCCACAATGAGCAGGCGTACTGGTTTTTCACTATCTTTCATTTTCTCAGCAAGCTCTGTTGCATTCTCCACCAATAGTATCTGGTGATTTGAGTTATATGCTCTTGCAACGTGTATATTCTTCAGGAATTCCGTTGGGTCGTAATCAACTCCATCCCTCGCTGAAAGCCCTTCCACCATTTGTGTTATTCGTTCAGGTCTGAAGGTATTTTCAGTATCTATAATTATAACTGAACCATCTAACCCTCCTTTCTCTGCAGGTAGCTGCACATTCACAGCCATCTGATGACCCACCTGTGTCTTTCCAGAACCAAACTCACCATAGAACTCTGTTATCGCCTGTGTCTCAATACCTCCACCCAGGAGCTCGTCAAGCGATTTAACTCCAAAGCTGAGCTTGCCCACCATCTTCCTGCGCTCAAGCACCTGATCCCCTGTCTCAAAACCACCTATGTCCGCAGCCTGACGTGCAGCATTGATTATCTTAGATGCTGTTATCTCTCCGATTTCTGCAAAGCTGGCAATCTCAGAAGGAGATGCCACAGCTATTGCCTCAATGGAATTAAATCCTGCTTCTTTGAGCTTTTCTGCGGTTGCCGGTCCAACACCAGGCAAATCTTCTATACCAATTTCCATACTATTCCTCCAGTGCACGTGTTATTTTATGGGGTGCACGCTATAATCTACGCTTTACTATGTTTTAAGTCTTCTTAGAGCACGGTGAAAGTAATGTATCTTAATAAGAAACTTCACGAACAACAAAAAAACTATATGCTGTTAACAACAAGGCATGCTTATGAAGCTCTATGAATACCTTGCGAAGGAGATATTTTCAAGATATGGCATCAAGGTTCCAGAGGGCAGGCTTGTTTCAAGTCCTGAGGAAGCATATGATGCTGCAGGCAAATTAGGTAATGTAGTCCTGAAAGCTCAGGTGCTTACAGGAGGGAGGGGGAAAGCAGGAGGTATTCTCACAGCAAATCATCCTGAAGAGGCAAAACAGAATGCAAAAAAAATTTTGAGTATGTCTATAAAAGGATTGCCTGTAAAAAAGCTTCTTGTGGAGGAGTACAGAAAACCAGAGAAGGAGATGTATCTTGGAATAACCATTGATAGAGAGGTAGCATCTCCTGTTATAATGGCAAGTACTGAGGGAGGGGTGGATATTGAAGAAACAGCAAAAGCGTATCCTGAGAGAATTAATAAGATTCATATACATCCCCTTACAGGGCTTCATGATTACCAAGCAAGGAGACTTGCAAACTCCATTGATAAAGAGCATTCATCCCAGATAATAAACATCATCAAAAAGCTGTATGATATCTTTGTAGACTATGACTGCATGCTTGCTGAAATTAACCCTATTGCTGTTAGCGATAATGATGTTATTGCTCTTGATGCCAAGATGATCATAGATGATAATGCTCTCTTCAGGCAGAATGTTGAGTTTGAGAGTGGGAATGATTATGCTGAAAACCTCGAAGCAAAAGCAAAAAAGTACGGGATGAGCTATGTTAGCTTGGATGGGGATATTGGGTGTATAGTGAATGGGGCAGGTCTTGCCATGGCAACCCTTGACTTGATAAAGTGCTTTGGAGGCAAGCCTGCGAATTTTATGGATGTCAAAGCGGGGGCAGATGCGCATCAGCTTAGGGAAGCTCTAAGAATCGTAGCTAGCAGAAAGCTGAAAGCTATAGTCATAAACATCTTTGGTGGTATTACGAAGTGTGATGAGGTCGCTAACGGCATAAAGGATGTGATTCCTGAGATAAAACCACCTATTGTTGTGAGACTCTCAGGAACCAACGAGGAAGAGGGGAAAAGGCTTCTGAAAAAGTATGGGGTGGTGTGGGCATCGTCCACAGAAGAAGCTGCAAAGAAGGTGGTAGAGCTTGAGCATATGCATCGATGAGAATACAAGGCTTTTAGTACAGGGAATCACGGGTAATGTGGGTTCGTTTCATACCAAGCAAATGCTTGAGTTTGGAACCAACATCGTTGCAGGTGTGACACCAGGTAAAGGTGGGCAGAAGATATATGATATACCTGTCTTTGATACTGTAGAGGAGGCTATGGACAAAGAACCCAATGCCTCAGTAATCTTCGTGCCTCCAAGAGCAGCCTCAGATGCCATTTTTGAAGCTGCTGATAATGGTATAGAGCTAATCGTCTGCATCACAGAAGGAATTCCTGTGCATGATATGATGAAGGTGCATGCCTATCTTGAAAACACCTCCTCTGTGCTCATTGGTCCCAACTCTCCAGGCATAACCTCTCCAGGCAAATCAAAAGTAGGAATAATGCCAAACCAGATTCACAAGCAGGGGAATATTGGTGTGGTGTCAAGAAGCGGTACCCTTACCTATGAAATCATTTACCTCTTATCAAAGCATGGCTTTGGACAATCCACCTCTATAGGAATAGGCGGAGACCCCATAGTAGGCACATCCTTTGTTGATATACTGAAGCTATTTGAAGAAGATACTGAGACTGATGCTGTGGTGCTGATTGGAGAAATAGGTGGTGGTGCTGAGGAAGCATCAATAGATTTCATAAAACAGATGAGCAAACCTGTTGTAAGCTATATTGTGGGTGTTTCTGCCCCACCAGGAAAGACCATGGGTCATGCTGGTGCAATCATCTCCATGGGCAAGGGTACTGCAGAGGATAAAATAGCAGCCTTTGAAGATGCAGGTATCCCTGTGGCTAAAAGTCCAGCAGATATCGTGGAAAAAATTAGATCTTTATAATCATTTTTTTAAAGAACCAAAGACTTTAAATATGATGAGTGTTATAATCATAATCATGTAATTTTGTGGGGTGTCCGAGCCCGTTACCTCCTACGGGGAGCTTCTCTGTCGCTACGGGGGTGAAAATCCCCCCTCGGACAAAACCTTATTTTTTCAGGAATATAAAATCTCGTCTATAACCTTATATATGCGGTTATAAAGGGTATTAAGTTTATAAACATGTATGGAAGCTGAATAAGGTGTAAAAACATGGATAGGATTGATGTAAGGATATTGAAACTAACCCAGGATGGAATTCCCATAGTATGTGAACCTTTCAAATACATAGCAGAACAGCTTGGAATTACTGAGGATGAGGTTCTGAACAGGCTTGAATCCATGCTAAAAGAAGGTGTTATACGGCGTTTTGGAGCGTCCATAGGGCACAGGGTTATCGGGATAACAGCCAATGCCATGTGCACATGGAATGTACCTGATGAGAGGGTTGAAGAAGTAGGAAAAATCATGGCAGGTTTTCCAGAGGTCACCCATTGTTATGAGCGTCCTCGCCATCCTGAGTGGAGGTATAACCTCTATACCATGATACATGCCTATACCAAAGATGAATGTGAAAGAATAGCAAGGAAAATATCAATAGCAACTGGTATCAAGGATTATGCCATACTCTTCAGTGAGAGAGAGTTTAAAAAAACGGGTGTAAGACTATGAAGCGTTTTTTACCTCTGATGCTCGATCTTTCAGGAAGAGAGGTGGTGATATTTGGAGGAGGTGAGGTGGGTGAGCGTAAAGCTTTGTTCTTCTGTGATTATGCTGATGTAAAGCTCATTAGTAAGGATTTCACACCATTATTGTACAGCCTTTCTGAAGAGGGTAAAATAGAGTTAATAAAAAAGGATCTGAATGAAAAGGAGATATCACATTACCTGAAAACAGCTTTTATTGTAATACCTGCCACAAATAATAAGGCGTTGAACAAAAGAATCAGCACATTGGCAAAACAAAGTGGAAAGCTTGTAGATAGAGTGGATGATATAGGTGATATAATAGTACCCTCAGTGATTAAACGTGGTGATGTTGTAATCAGTATCTCAACCCTTGGTAAGAGCCCGGCGATTTCAAAGTATCTAAGAAAAAAACTTGAGCAAATAATAACCCCAGATTATGATAGTATGTCACGCCTTCAGAACGAGATACGTGAAATGCTTAAATCAAAGGTTAAAGAACAGAAAAAAAGAAAGGAGATTCTCTGGAATATCATTAACGATGATAATGTTTGGCAGGCTATAAGCGAATCATATGAAAAGGCATATAAAGTAGCTTTAAAACATATAAGATAGATGAGTGAAATATCCAGCATGCTCATCACCCATGCTAAGGCAAGCATCCAAGATATGGAAAACGCATGGCATGGTGGTGTTGAGCAACTCTTAGAGCGCCTAAAGGCTAATGAACTGGTTGAGGAATGTGCGGTACTAAAAACATGTAATAGGGTAGAGGTTTATGTGGTTTCCCCAAAAGGAGGCAAGGTTCTTCTTGATTTTGCAAAACATATGAAGGTATCCTCACGTATTATTGATTTTCTTGATCATGAGGATTCCCTTCGTCATCTTCTTCGCCTTACCTCTGGTCTTGAGTCCATGATTGTGGGAGAGGATCAGATTCTGGGTCAGGTGAAGGAGTTATACCTTATGGCAAAAAAAGCAGGCACTATAGGAAAAACCCTTGATATAGCGTTTAACAAAGCGATTCAGGTTGGAAAGCGGGTTAGAAGGGAAACAAAAATCAATAAGGGTTCAGTATCCATTGGTTCTGCTGCAGTGGAACTTGCTGAAAGAGTGCTTGGAGGTCTGGAGGGCAAAACTGTAATGGTGATAGGTGCAGGAGAGATGGGGACTCTTGTTGCAAAAGGGCTTGCGAACAGGAACATTAAGGTGGTATATGTTGCAAACAGAACCTATGATAAAGCCATAGAACTTGCGTCCCAGCTTAAAGGCGAAGCCATAAGGTACGAGCTATTGGAAGAGTATATCCCAAAATCAGATGTGGTGATCTGCGCAACCTCAGCCCCTCACTTCATTCTAACTCATGCGAACATGTCTAATATAATGAAAGATAAAGATAAACTCATAATCATCGATATAGGTAATCCAAGAAATGTTGAAAGCAGTGTTGGAGAAATTCCTGGAGTAGAGTTGTATAATATCGATGATCTGAAATCCATAAGTAGGGAGAATCTTGAGAGGCGAAAGGAAGAAGCCAAGAAGGCAGAGTTAATCATTGAAGAAGAACTTGCACTGCTCAAGAAACAGTATAAACGCCAGAAAGCTGAGAGACTTATCTCTTCACTTTACTCAATGGTGGAATCCATAAGGAAAAAGGAGTGTGAAGAGGCTATAAATAAACTGAAAGCAAGGCATACTATAGGAAAGGAAGAGTATAAGATTCTGGAGAATATGACCCACTCCTTCGCCAAGCAGATTCTTGCCCATCCCACAAAGATGCTCAAGAGTGCAGCAGAGCAAGATAATGAACGCTTTATGGAAACCGTGGCTATACTGTTTAACCTTGATGGAGAGACGTGGAAGCAAAAGAATAACCTTTAGGTTTGAACTGTGCGAGCTAGGGTAGCTATGTGGTCAGTGGTGATAACTCAAGATTTTACACCAAAAAATTAATAGATATGTCTATAGTATTGATGTTAATGTGTTTGGGCGAGGGTAGCCAAGTGGTCAACGGCGACGGACTCAAGATCCGTTCTTGAAGAAGTTCGTGGGTTCGAATCCCTCCCCTCGCATACGATAATTAGAGTATCTGAGTATCTGTTTATGCTTTCTGTTATCGATTCTGAGAATGAAATAGCAAATCTATAAAATCTCCACATCATCTGAAACGCTTGAGCGAGGCGAAACAATGCATTAAAAAAATTTATGATTTTTATTTCACATGCGCAAGATACATAGATTAGATGACTTAAAGAGATGAAATTCATCTCACCAAAGCTTTCTTGCTTATTTTCCGTAACTCTTGGGCACTTTTCCTTTCAGACGAGAAAGTAATACAACATATTCATATAAATATACATAAAATTAACATTTATTTTAAACGAAATCTATTTATAGTAGCATATCGATTGTTAACTTTAATTGTAATTATTACTATATGTTACTAAATAATTACAATGTAACAAAAAAAGAAAAAGGTGGTAAAAAATATGCATATTCCAGATGGGTATCTTGGGCCTATTACCTATGGGCTGTTATGGTTGATGATGATACCAATATGGATAATTTCATCAAGAAAGGTGGGTGAGAGGCTACACACTAAACAAGTTCCTTTATTGGCTATCGGCGCTGCTTTTAGTTTTGTGATAATGATGTTCAATGTCCCTATACCGGGAGGTAGCACTGGACATGCGGTAGGTGGTGTTCTCTTAGCTATAGTATTGGGTCCATGGGCGGCGTTGATTTCAGTATCTATAGCATTGGTGGTCCAAGCTTTCTTCTTCGGTGATGGTGGAATCACAGCCATAGCTGCCAACTGCTTTAATATGGGTTTTGTAATGCCATTTGTGGGTTATTATGTATATAAAGCAATAAGTAAAAATTCTCCATTAACCTCTTCAAGGAGACTCATCGCCTCAGGTATAGCAGGATATGTGGGGTTAAACGTGGCAGCACTCTTTACTTCTATAATGATAGGTATCCAACCACACATACCTGATGGAGATTATTCTCCATATGGATTAAATATCGCTGTGCCTGCGATGATGATCCAGCATCTCTTGTTCTTTGGATTTGTAGAGGCAATAATCACAATGTTGGTAATGAAATACATTCAGGCTGAAGATGTATCGTTGCTTGAAGAAGCTGAAAAAGGAGGTGTAGGGCTTGGATACTAAAACCATTAAAAAGCTATGGATTATAATAGCTATATTGGCAATACTCTCTCCTATAGGGTTGCTGGCTGACTGGCTTGGTTTAGGAGAAAAAGGAGCATGGGGGGAATGGGGACCTGATGAACTGAAGGATTATAATGGTCCTCCACCAAGTGGAATGCAAAGGCTTGCTGACATCTGGAATGCGGTGATGCCAGATTATGGCATACCTGGCTGGGATTCTCCTGCCTTACAAGCAATAGCATACATACTCTCAGCCATAATAGGAATCCTAGTAATTTATGGGATTATATTAGGGCTGAGTAGGCTAATAATCAAAAAACATGATACCTGAGTGGCTTAAGAAAGGAAACTGTGCCTGCTGTGAATTTGAAATAAAAAGTAAAACAAATTTTATAGAGAAAACGTTAGTGGGTATTTCTTCCTTACTTGAGGAGGTTATTTTCAATGATAACTATCCTCTTCGTAAGGGTTTTCTTCAATCTCTCGACCCAAGGTATAAACTAATAACCATTTTAGCTTTAATCATAGTGGTGAGCCTTCTTAATAACCCTTTATTGATAATAGGAGTGTATGCTCTAACCTTATTGTTAGCATATATTTCAAGAATCGAAATCTGGTTTTTTATTAAGAGAGTATGGCTTTTTATTCCTTTGTTCGCTGGTGTTATAGTAATCCCTTCAATATTCAGTTTCATTACTCCTGGTGATGCCTTGATAAAGCTGAGTGATGGAATAACTATATTAGGATGGAGAAGTGGAGAGATTATAATTACAAGACAAGGAGTATCACATGCCATAATCTTCGTAAGTAGAGTCGCTACCTCGGTATCACTGGTCGTTCTTCTCACCTTAACAACAAAATGGAATGACTTGATAAAATCCTTGAATGTGCTAAGAATCCCAAAAATTTTTGTGCTTACTTTTGCTATGTGCTACAGGTATATCTTCTTGCTCCTGAGAATGATTCAAGATATGCATCTTGCAAAAAAAAGTAGAACTATACGTTTGTTTAGCACAAAAAAAGAGCAAAAATGGGTGGCTTCAAGAATAGGATACCTTTTGATTCGCTCCATTGCTTTAAGTAATGAGATTCATTTAGCCATGCTTTCTCGGGGTTTCACAGGAGAGTTAAAGACCTATGCTAAGTTCAACCCAACTAAAAAGGATGGGTTATGGGTCAGCTATAATATTCTTTTAATAGGTGTTTTGTTATTATTGAATTATCATGGTCTATAAACTTAAAAACGTCAGCTATACCTATCTTAAAAAATTTCCTGCACTGGTAGAGGTGAATCTTGAGATACACAAAGGAGAGCAAGTGGCTATTCTGGGTGCTAATGGTTCAGGTAAATCAACTCTACTCAAGATATTGAATGCATTAATCTTCCCACAGAAAGGCGAGATTTTCGCTTTTGGAAAAAAACTTGAACCTAAGTTGTTTGAAACAGATTTTGTCAAAAGCTTTAGGTCGAAAGTGGGGTTTGTTTTTCAGGATTCTGATATCCAGCTTTTTTCTCCTACTGTATGGGATGAAATCGCTTTTGCCCCTCTTCAACTTTCTTTACCCATAGAAGAGGTGGAAGAAAGGGTAAGAGATGTTATGGAAATGCTGGGAATTCAAAAACTAAAAAAACGTGCACCTCATACCTTGAGTGGGGGAGAGAAAAAGAAGGTGGCTATTGCCTCGATACTCTCAATGAATCCAGAGGTTCTGCTCTTGGATGAACCCACCAACAATCTTGACCCACGCACAAAGCGATGGTTGATAGAGTTGTTGGATGAACTCAAAAGCCTAGGCAAGACCTTGGTGATTTCAACCCATGATCTGGATTTAGCATTGGAAACTACTGAAAAAGCAGTGGTGTTTAGCGAGGATCATAGGGTTGTGAGGATAGCTTCTACCCATGAGGTGATGCAAGATAGAGAGCTTTTACTTAACGTTAATCTGATTCATGAACATACCCATATACATGGAAAACTATCTCATACACATCCACACATTGTAGGGAAGCACCATTAGTTTATACATTCACCGCATCCCTCACCTCCACTGCCATTCCTCTTTTGAATGACATCATTTCCATGGCTGAGAGCATACTTTTTCCAGTAGCTAATAAATTATCATGCTCATCTACCACTATCACTTCTTCTCCAGCCCTTAGCTCAGGATCAACATAAACCACATGTTTAGCAAACACATTCTTACCCTTGGCAACAAAGGGTGCAGCATCTTTATTAACCACAACCCTCTGCCTTGGATAGCTTAAGAACTCATGAAGTTTTCTCGCACCCTCGATGCTCAGGGTGAGTAAACCATCCTTGGCTCTTAAGGTGGCTATTCTCTGGTTGTCAAGAAGTATCTGGCGAACTCTCTTGGTTGAGGATAGCTTGAGCTCAACATTATCAGGGAACAGTATCTTTCCCGTGCCTCTGCCAAACTGATAATCTGCTATGGTGCGAATACGTTTGAGATGAGACATGCTTAAGTATACGCATGCTTAAACTTAAGGCTTAAGTTAATTTTCTCATAGGGTTAAAGTTTAATAATAATGAAAAATACTAAAAAAACTATGAGTCAGTATCCGTATCCTGTTGAGACTCTTAAACACTGGTATGTCACCATAGTTGGAGGCAAGTCTGCGGAATTGAAACCAGGGCATATTGGTGTGAAGAAGGAAGCTCTTGCAGAGAATACTGATATAGTACCATATGAGGATAAAGTGCTATTATCTCGACTGGAAAATAATAAAATTCAGCCTCTTTTCACAAAGAAATACTTCACTGTTGTTCCTCTGGATGAAAATTCGCCAGATGCGTCATCCAAATCACCCATGGGAGAGGTTGTTCTTCCACTTCAGGAAAAAAAATCAGAACAGTTCAAAGTAGGGGATGCAGTTATCCTCAACAATGTGATGAGCCAGAGACTTTCTGGTCTCGCCAGAACGATGGATCTCCTGATCAAAAAACGGTCAGGGTTGTGTATAGAGTATGGAGATAATTGATATGATTAATTTCAGCTATTTTGAAATGAAAAGGCTATTTTTACAGCTTCCTCAGCATTCTTTGCAGTTAAGATTCCCTTAATATTCCACCCTCCAAGCGAGATAACAGGCTTTCCAGCCTTAAGACCAAGAGCTATCTCGCTCAAGGTGCCATATTCTCCACCCACGGCTATAAGAACATCTGAGGTTAGAGCGATAATCGCATTCCTTGCATGACCCATGCCTGTGCATATAGCTATATCGATGTAAGGGTTAGCATCTTTTTTGTTTGAAGTAGGGAGTATGCCTATTGTTAAGCCACCCTGAGATTTTGCACCTTTAGCAGCAGCCTCCATCACTCCACCAAGCCCCCCGCATATCAGCACTCCCCCACGTTTTGCAATCTCTTCTCCTACCCTCTCTGCTTTTTTTGCTAAGAAAGCATCGCATTCCCCTGCACCGATAACCCCTATAAGCATCAATCCACCATCCTCTTTATGGTCATTATACCCGTAGTTATCACAACTATTATCAGCATTAAAGCTATGATTTCCCGTTTGTTGAATACTGCATCTCCCCTCTCAAAATAGATCTGTTTATCAGTATCAAGAAACACTGTTTTCTCATACTCTTTGCCTGATGAAGATGCTTTTATGGTATAGGTAGCGTTAATAGGTATTCCTGCATAAATGAATTCAGAATCAGAAGCTTCAGCTATTTTTTTACCACCCTTCCATAATGAAACCTCAAACTCAGGGGAAGTGATAACAAAGAGGGTAGCATAGCGTTTCACATGAATCACTCTTCCATCAGCATATCTTAAAGAGTTAGGTAAATCAAGAACACTCAGTAAGGTGGGAGCTATATCCTGCTGCTGATACTTTCCTTCTATTAATCCTTGCACGGTGTTGGGTGAGAAGATTACAAAGGGTATGCTTAAGCTTTCTGTTTTTGAAGAGTATTTTCTTGAGCTGTGCCCTCCTCGTTTGGCATTCTTGCTTGAGAAACACATTCCATGGTCAGCGGTTAAAAACAGAGCTATGTTATTCATGGATGTTGTTTCATATAGGGTAAAGAAATCCCTGTCAAGATTTTTTATCAGCATGGTATAACCCTCTCTACCCAAATTATGACCACCTGCATCTACTGCGCCAATGTTCACTGTCAGCAGGAATTTCTTATGCGGGTGGTGCGTTATCATATCCTTTACTATAGCGTTAGCAGCGTCAATACCCCATTTATTGTAGGCAGCATATCTCTCAACACCCTTGGTATTATCAAGATACTCTTTTAGCTTTGTTTTCCATTCATACATCACGTTATAAACATCATCATATACCTTGCCGTTTACCTGAATTGAGATATTGGGTTTTTTTATGGAGTTGGTGGGTGCAAACATGATGATATCCTGCTCTTTCCGCATCTCTGAAAAATCACCTTTTTGCATCACAGCAAGGTTGAGATAACCATGCTTTCTGGTAATATCGAAGATTGTTGCGTCTCTATAACCCACAATTTCCTGATCTGCTTCAGAATCTCCTGTGACAATGATGGAATGTGCTTTGACTGTTCTTGGATGATGTGTGGTCATAATAACACGAGTACCAGAGGTCAGGTTAGGAGCCATGACTTTTGGCAGTTCACTCCCATCCAGAGCAAAGGGTGAAAGTTCAGGATAGAAGTACGAAGAACCCAGTCCATCCACAATAAGCAGAACAGCTCCATGAGGTCTTTCCACACTGCTTAATGTAAACTCGGAAGCTCCAGAAGCTACATGTGCGAGAAAAATCAATATTAAAATCAATATCTTTCTCATACAACTCACTGTGATGGGACAGCGCGGATTTGAACCGCGGTCCAAGCGTCCCAAACGCTCGAGGATAGACCAGGCTACCCTACTGTCCCAGTGCCTCAATAACATCATCATACAATAAAAATTTAACCTTTAGCTTTTGACCACAGGATGGTTATAGTTATGTATAGCTATCACCATTGATAGTAAGACATGTTAGAGGAT
>CAZCRM010000021.1:13415-15317 GCA_964501085.1 uncultured Methanosarcinales archaeon
GATGGTTATAGTTATGTATAGCTATCACCATTGATAGTAAGACATGTTAGAGGATGAGTATCAGCTAAATTATTTTAAAGAGAACGGGTTTGTAAGAAAGCTATGCCCTTTATGCAACAAGCACTACTGGACAAGAAACGAGAAAAGCAAAGTTTGCGGAGATGCACCCTGTGTGTCCTATTCCTTCATAGGACATCCTGTATTCAAGAAGGAATATGATATATCCTCAATGAGGGAGACCTACCTAACCTTTTTCGAAAAGCATGCTCATACAAGGGTAAAACGCTATCCTGTGATTGCACGGTGGAGGGATGATATCTATCTCACCATCGCATCTATTGCAGATTTCCAGCCTTTTGTTACCAGTGGTCTTGTGCCTCCGCCTGCAAACCCTCTCACGATTTCCCAGCCATGCATCCGCCTTGATGATCTTGATTCTGTGGGAAGGAGTGGACGTCATCTCACCAATTTTGAGATGATGGCACATCATGCCTTCAACTCTCCAGAAAAAGAAATCTACTGGAAGGATGAGACAGTACAATACTGTGATACCCTATTAACTGAGTTAGGGGTGGATATCAATACAATAACATACAAAGAAGAGCCATGGGCAGGAGGTGGAAATGCTGGTGCATGTCTGGAGGTGATTGTAGGAGGGCTTGAGCTTGCCACCCTTGTATTCATGAACCTGAAGCAGACGAAGAATGGATCTATAGAGATCAAGGGTGAGAGATATGAGAGGATGGATAACTATATTGTGGATACAGGCTACGGGCTTGAAAGATTCGTGTGGGCATCCAAAGGTTCGCCTACCATATACGATGCTGTGTTTCCAGATATAGTCAAACAACTCATGGAGCTTGCTGGTATCGAGCATTCCATTGATGATGCAGAGTATGCTAATATCTTATCTCAGAATGCAAGGCTGGCAGGGGTAATGGATATCAGAGGAGAAGCAAACCTCCTCAAACTGAGAAAGAAGGTAGCAGAGAGCATAGGTATCAGTGTTGAAACCCTGCAGAGAATCATGCAACCTGTGGAAACCGTGTATGCCATAGCTGACCACTCAAGATGTCTTGCATTCATGCTCGGAGATGGAATTGTTCCCTCTAATGTCAAAGCTGGTTATCTTGCAAGACTGGTGCTCAGAAGAACCCTCCGTATGATGAAAGAGATAGGCATAGAGATACCTCTTGCAGATATTGTTGAGATGCAGATAAGGAATATGCCAGAATATCCTGAGTTCAGGGAACGTCTTGATATCATCAGAGAAATTCTCACCCTTGAAGAGGAGAAGTATGCTGATACCATAGAGCGCGGGTCAAGACTGGTCAGAAAAACAGCTCTGCATTTCAAGGAAAGAAAGAAGAAGATTCCGCTTGATGAGCTCATTAATCTATACGATACCCATGGCATACCTCCTGAAATCACCAGAGATGTGGCAAAAGAGATTGGGGTAGAGGTAGAGCTTCCAGATACCTTCTACTCTCTTGTCGCCAAAAAACATATAAAAGCAGAGGAAGAGGAGGAGGAAGAAGAGATTCTACCTATAGATATTCCACCCACAAGAAAGCTGTATTATGAGTATCCTGAGCGTACTGAGTTTGAGGCAAAGGTTGTTGAGGTTATTGAAAACAAGGTCATTCTTGACCAAACATTATTCTATCCAGAAGGAGGAGGGCAGCCTGCTGATAGAGGTATTTTATGTGTGAATGATTACGTTGCTAATGTAATGAATGTTCAGAACATCAATGGTATAATAGTTCATGAAACAGATTCTGATTATGGGTTCAAGAAAGGGGATGTGGTGAAAGGGAGAATAGACTGGGAGCGCAGGCTTGCCCATGCAAGACATCATACAGCCACGCATATTGTGAATGATGCAGCAAAAACAGTGCTTGG
>CAZCRM010000022.1:0-15308 GCA_964501085.1 uncultured Methanosarcinales archaeon
CTTTATCTATTATGAATTTTGGCTTGTTCTCACAGTATTTCATTACTTCTTTAAACCTAGTAGTCAGGTAATTCCTTCTTGTATTCTCATTAGAATTAACTCGTTTTTCTCAACATCTATGAATAAACATAGTATTTCTTCTTGCTTTAACAACTGTTTCGTCAATAGCTATCAAGTCTCTTCTCTTCTTCTCTGCTGTAATCGGTAATTTTTCTTCAAATTTCTTTATCCAGTTCCATACAGAGGTTTTAGAAACTGGATGAAGCTCAGATAAAATCCTGGCAGTTCTTCTTACTGATGAAGTCTGGATGTAGGTTGCTATACCAAGAATCTTAACCTCCAATGGCACTTTATTCCTCTTGAACACATCTAACTCATTTACAATTTCCATTACCTTCATCATAAAACAAGATATACAGAACTTAACAATAATATCTTACTATAATGTGGACATGACCAAATCGTATAGCGATATCACTTCTCTATTAGGATGGATAATGCTCTTCTACTATCGGTCTAATCAGATTTTCTATAGTGGTAATTTCTTCTTTGTACTTATCTATGAGTTTCATAACTTTTTATTGGATCAAGTAAATATATATTAGCTTTGGTAGGAACTATGGTTATAGATAATATAGCAAACATGTTATGCTTGCGATTTTCAATACTTGCATACATGAAAACTGAAGTGAAGAAAGATGTTATATATTCGCATTTCTATACCAGCTTCACTTAGATAAAAAAGGAGGAAGGTATTGAAAAGTCCAGATGTAATCTTAGTAAGATATGATGAGCTTGCATTGAAGAGCAGAAAGGTTAGAAAGAGGTATGAAAATAAGCTTATAAATAATCTAAAAGCGATGCTTGATGCTGATGGATGCAGGTATGCTGAGGTAAGAAGAGAATGGGGTAGAATTTTCATACATACTAAAGACACCAATGCTGTAAAAAGTGTTGTGAAGGTGTTTGGAGTAGTTTCTGCAAGCCCTGCCTACACCTGTGAACCAAAAATAAAAGAGGTAGCACAACTCTGTGTGGAAATAGCAGGTAACATACAAGAAAAAAAGAGTTTTGCTATTAGGGCAAGAAGGGCAGGTAATCATGATTTCACCTCACATGATATTGCTACTGTATGCGGTGATGCGGTATTAAAGGCTAATAAAAACCTCAAAGTTGACCTCAGTAACCCTGATGTTGAGCTTTTCGTAGAGGTGAGGCAGGACACAGCATACGTCTTCACAGAATATATCAAGGGTGTGGGAGGATTGCCCTTAGGAACTCAAGGTAAAATGGTCGCTCTGATTTCAGGAGGCATTGATTCACCTGTCGCTGCATGGTTGATGATGAAAAGGGGCTGCGAGATTATACCATTATATCTCAACAACGATCCGTTCTCGGACGAGACAACAAGAGAAAAGGCAATGCAGTGCATAAAAGTACTACAGCAATGGTCTCCCCATAAAAGCTTTACAATATATGAAGCACCTCATGGAGATAATCTTCTTGCTTTTCTGAACAACTGTGATAACAGACTTAACTGCATACTATGCAGGAGGATGATGTACAGAATAGCGTCAGAGGTGTTGAAACGTGAGAAGGCTCATGGAATCATCACAGGCTCATCCTTAGGACAGGTTGCATCCCAGACTTCACAGAACATGCTTGCTGAGATGTATGGTATGGAGTATCCAATCTACCACCCTCTTATAGGCCTTGATAAACTTGAGATTACACAACTTGCGAAAGAGATAGGAACACTTAAGCCATCAACCAAACCTGCTACGTGCTGTATGGCGGTTCCAGAGCATCCCTCAACCTCTGCGAAAATTGAGAAGGTGATTGAGGAAGAGAAGAAAGTGGATATACAAGCTCTTGTTGAGACTACCATGAGGAATATCAAGAAGGTTGAGTTATCTGAGTGATTATTTTTAAGATGTATTAATTTCTTTCGTCTTCTCTGGTTTTGTTCGTTTTAAATATTCCTTTATCATGGTAGGAAAGGATTGAGCATTCACAAAACGCAGACCAAGCTGTTCAGCCCATTTCTGAATACCTATATCACTTGCCACCACAGCAGCATCAAGTTCCTTTGCGAGAAGCAGAACATCAATATCAGGAGCGCTATCAAGGATGCCGTAGCGCAGAGCGTTTCTATACTTCTCTCTGAACTTGCTGATGATCTCGCCTATGACCTCACGCTCAATCTCAGGCTCTATCTGCTGCTTTGATGTTGCTTTTGTGGTACGAAAGAGACATTCTGTAGCAGCCTCCCATATGGCTTCCTCTGCAACACCCATACCCTTATTTATTCTGCTTCGCATGAAATCCACATAATCATAGAATATCTTGGATGGAATCTTCACCTCATACCTATCAGGAGTTTTTTTAACAAGCCATGTATCTATTTTGGCAAGCGTCTCCTCATCACACCCATTGTTCTTTGCAAAATCCCTCATCTCATTATATACCGAAGGAAAGGGTATATAACAGCTTATCCCAAGATGAAGTCGTGCTTCAGCTATGATATCAAGGATGTTGCCCATCGCTACACATAAAGTATTTCCTTCAAGTTCTCTTGTTTTGGTATCAGTAAGAGCACTGGTATCCAGAACAAACCTCTGACGTATCATGAAACTATGTTGTCTTTGTCTTACTATGAAGGTTTCTCTTAATTTACAGTGATTATATAAATTAATAATTACTACCAATCATTATGAAGAGATGGATAATATCATTCATACTCCTTATAACCGTAGCATATATATCCTCAACTGCATTCAGCACTCTCAACACCGCCACCTTGTGTGCTGATTGTCATAGCAGGGAGTATAATAGTTACCTCACGCCTCTCAGCTCGGATATGTCTATTCACAGAGAATACAATATTACATGTGTTGAGTGTCATTCTAATAAAAATATAAAGGGAAATATTGATGCAAAGAAAGCTATATTAAATTTGATAATTCTAAATAAAACATATTCTTTGATTAATAACTTATTTACCACTAATTATAGTTTCAATACCTCTGATCTCTCAGCTCTCAGACCAAACTGCATAAAATGTCATCCTTCTGAGAAAATTATATACAATCATACCAATGCTTCTGTCTGCGAGGATTGTCACTTCTTCCATAGAAAGATGCAGAAATTTAATACAGGTTTATGGAGACGCATGGGAGAGGGAGCACACAGAAATCTTACCTGTGGTGATTGCCATGGGAAAAAAGCTAATAAGCCTGAGCTACCCCAGTGCACTAAATGTCATGTAACCCATCTGAAGGGTGCCACGTGGGGAAGAGACACCTGCTTAGGATGTCATGCTAACCCTCACTTTCCCATCAAGAATGCGGTTTTCAGGGGCAACATCACAAAGGAGATGTGTGCTGCCTGCCACAACACCACATATCTTGTTCTGAAAACGTATGATAGCAGGCATAACAGGAATGTACCCTCCTGCATTAGCTGTCATCCAAGGCATAAGCATACGAAATCATGCATAGAATGTCATATACCGCATGGACCGCTTCATCCTGGAAGCAACTGCAACACCTGTCATCGCTATGTTAATGCATGCATGGATTGTCATACCAATCCTCATGCCCCCATGAGTGGTCTTCCTACAGCAACTGGTGAAGCACTTGCTGAGTATGCAAAGGAAAGACATCTAAGCTAACATACTAATCAACCCTTTCACCCATTAGATACGTAGTTCTTGATTCTGTTATTTTTACATTGTACCACCTTCCCAATGGTAGTTTTTGGTTCACCACAATATTATTATAATAAATATCCCTGCCAATAGTAGAATCACCCCTCCCCTCTTCAGTGGTCAGGATGCGAACATGCTCTCCTACCATTCTCTGGAAGAGCAGGTTATCTATTAAAAGATGCTCTCTTGTGAGAATTCTTGAGCGTTCTTTTTTCTTCCATGAGGGAATCTCAGGCAGTGCATAAGCTTTGGTACCAGGTCTTGGAGAATAACGGGTAATATTCACCTTCTGGGGCTGTATTTCATTCAGCAACTTTAGAGTATCCTGAAAATCCTGTTCTGTTTCTGTGGGGTAACCTACGATGAAATCCGTGGATAACGTGATTCCTGGAATAGCTTCCCTGAATTTCTTAACAATATATCTGAAGTCCTCTACCTTATACCCTCTATTCATATGCTCTAACACCTTATCTGAGCCTGACTGAACAGGGAGATGAAGAAACTTGAAGATGTGTGGGTTACGGAACAGCTCTACCATTTCATCAACAATATCAAGCAGTGTGGAAGGATTCATCATACCCAGCCTTATCATAAAGTCTCCTTCAAGTGAGGTAATAGCTTCTAATAAACAAGGTAATCTCTGCCCAGTATCCATGCCATAGGCTGATAAATCCTGAGAGGTTAGTTGTATCTCCTTGGCACCATGCATAAGCAGTGATTTTACCTCATTAACAATCTCTGAAACAGGTCTGCTTTTAAGCTCACCTCTTGCTTTCTTAACTATGCAGTAGGAGCATTCCCCGACACAACCCCTGCTGATTCCAACAACACCCGTAACTCCTTCTATTATAGCATGACTTTTTTCTAACACATTTGGAAGCAGATGGCATTCTATACCCTTAAGAGCCTCTGGCTGGGCTGAAGGAAGACATCCTGCCACAATAAGGCGTTTATCCCTGGGTATGGAGTTAAGGTATTTCAGCACCTTTCTCTGGGTGGTTTCTGTCACGATACATGTATTGACCACCACCATCTCAGCATCTTTTAGTTTATACGTACATGTATGTCCTTTTTCAAATAGGTACTGCATTATACGCAGGCTATCAGCCTTGTTTGCTGTGCACCCGAATGTTTTTATGTAAAACCTCATCCTTAAAAGATAATACCTCTGATTTCATTAAGGTTTTTTCGCTAAGGGTAGGAATACAGCTAAGAGAGATAACATTATTAACTCATTAATGCTATATAATTGTAAGATGTTTAAGTTCAGACTATATAGGTCTATTTTAACATATGTTCTTATTCTTATTATTGTTATCATTGTGTATAGTTTGGTTTTTCAGTATCTCATGCGTACATATGAACACAGGGAATATGACTTCATCACCTCAGTTTACTGGGTGGTTGTGAGTATGACCACTGTTGGGTATGGAGATATTCATTTTAACACCCCTGTAGGACATATTTTTAGCATCATCATAGCCATTTCAGGTGTGATCATGGTGTTTGCGGTTCTCTTCCCGCTGGTTATTACTCCATGGCTTGAGCAGAGAATTCTAAAAGAACTACCCAAGAAAGCTCCTGTACAGCTCAGGAATCACATTATAATCTGTGGTTATAACCAGCTTGTTGAGACCCTTGTTGTTGAGCTTCAGGAATACGGCATACCCTTCATCGTTGTGGACGATAATGAAAAAAATATCATGATGCTAATCGATCGAAAAATTCTTTGCATTCATGGAGATTCAACAGATGAAGAAGTACTGTTGAATGCCAATATTATATATGCAAGAATGCTCATTGCAAACCAGAGTGATGAGATCAACGCTAGCATCATCCTCACAGCCAAGGCGGTAAGCGATATTCAGGTGATTGCTCTTGTTGAAGATGTATCAAGGTCAAGATACCTGAGATATGCAGGCTCTGATCGAGTAATATCACCAAAAACACTATTTGGTACATATATTGGCAGGAAAGCTGCTGACCCACTCACCAACCACCTTGCAGGAGCCACCAGAATCTTTGAGGATATCAGTATCGTTGAGTTGCCCATATATCCACGAAGCCCTCTTATCGGAAAAAGGTTAAAGGATGCAAGGATACGTCAGACGACGGGTGCCAATATCATAGGGTTGTGGATCGGAGGAAGGTTATCACTTAATCCACAGCCAGAGGATCAGATAAAGGAGAATTCTGTTCTCTTAGCAGTTGGTACTGAAGAACAGCTTGAAGCATTAAGAAAGCTTACAAGGTGAGATAATGAAAAGATTCATTCTTGTGGGTTATGGTGATGTGGGTAAGAGGATTGCTCAGGTACTAAAAGATGCGAATGCAAGCTTTGTGGTTGTTGATAAGAATGAAGCGAAGCTGAAGGATAAGGATTTTGAGTATGTGGCTGGAAATGCTACGGATGAAGAGGTGCTGAGGCGTGCAGGAATTCAGAAAGCTTCGACTGTTATCATCGTTCTTAACAATGATGCAGATATTATTTATGCCACGCTACTCGCCAGAAATCTCAATCCTCATTGCATAATCATAGCGAGGGCAAATCTCACCCGCTCCATAGACAAGATATACAGGGCAGGAGCTGATTATGTTGCTTCTATCTCCATAGTAGCTGGACAAATGCTTGCCCGTATGGTGCTTGGGCAGGAGGAAGAAACTATAAAGATGTTTGAGGGTCTGGAGATAGAACGATACCATGTAACCTCTGATTCCCCTCTTGCAGGAAAAAGCATCGCAGAAGCTGGTATACGTTCAAGAATAGGCTGTACCATTATCGGAATTGAGGAAAAGGGTAGAACAACTACTAATATTGACCCCTCCATCGTCCTGAGAGAGGGGATGAGACTGGCTATTATCGGGAACCGCCAGCAGATATTGAAGTTTCAGCAGGAGTATATGAAGTGACCTCTATCCCTTTTAAAATCTGAAGTTAAGAGTCTCAGCGCTCAGTACTCAAGATCCTCATCATGTCTCAGCATTTTTTCTCATCATGGCGCATATCCTAATGGCCTTTTCCGCAACCTCTTTAGCATTTTTGCCCAACAACCGTATCATGGCTTCCTTCCCGATATCGCCAGTATCATATATCACCTCCGGAACCTTGCCTGCTTTTTTTATAGCACAAGCAACACCCCATTCCATGCTTGAAACCCCTTCTGGCTCATTCTTTCTTGAGAAGGATTCCATACTCAGTCCAAGCCTTTCACACGCTTTTAAAACGTTATCTGAATACCTTATATTCATGGCACCCCTTATTGAAGGGTTATATCGCATAGCTGTAAGCACCACTCTTGCCATATGGGTACTTGCACCAAAGGATACACATCCCACAGCATGTGGTTTATCGTTTAGTCTCACCACCCTTCCAGAAACTGCAGCCACATCTGATAAAGAAGAAGCGTTCGAAACCCCCATGGCGATATTGCATCCCACCTCTGGTACAAGCTCGGCACACATATGTTCTTCAATCAGTTTCACAGCCTCTTCCACATTCTTGAGAACAGGGTATCTCTCAGCCATATGAAGGGGGTTAACTATCGCCTCACCCCTACCCAGCTTGAGACCTGAAAGAATCGCTTCCTCTACAAACTCCTTTGCTATCCTAACTGCCTCTATTATTCTGGTTCCTTTCGCAAGCTCTGCTGTAATAGCAGCAGAATATGTGCACCCTCCCCCATGCCCACCTCCTTTTATCATTCTTCCCTTGATATGCTTTATTTTTCCATCATAAACAACATCGATTCCATTAAGATGCCCTCCTGTCACCACCACAACCTCTGCTCCAAGCTTACGTATTTTTTTCGCCGCCTTTTCAGCATCACTCATATTTCTTATCTCAACACCTGATAACACCTCTGCCTCATGTATATTGGGTGTTATCACATAGGTTATGGGCAAAAGCTCTTCTTTTAGTACCTCAACTGCTTTTTGCTTTAGCAGGACCCCTCCAGCCTCTGCCCTCATAACAGGATCAACAACCAATCTAAGGTTATGTTTTCTTATAAGCTCTGCTACTTTTCTTACAATCTCAGGAGAGGATAGCATCCCTGTCTTAACACAGTCTATTCTAATGTCGCTAACCACAGCTTCAAACTGCTTCTCAACGAACTCTGGAGGAATATCAAAACAGTCCATAACTCCCATGGTGTTCTGGGCGGTAACCGAGGTAATCACACACCCTCCATGAACTCCAAGTGCAGCAAATGTTTTAAGGTCAGCGGCTATGCCTGCACCTCCACAGGAATCAACACCTGCTATACTCAGAACTGCTGGCATATATGATACTGAACAGCAAAACAGATATATCTATCTGATGTAATATTCAGTTAATGAGAGAATTAATTATAATTTTAATTATAATATTTATCCTTATTCCAGATGCTGGAGCAGAATTATCTACAACATTGAATGTTCGTCCTCTCAAGATAACCTACCTTGTCATTGAGTTCCATGGAACAGATGCAGTGTTCACCCTTAACTATGATATGAACAGCTTAGCAAAGCTGTATGTTCTTCTGCTTGGGAGCAGGACCATTGAGCCAAAAATCAAAGCCATATTCTCAAATTTTGATTATGATATATTAAAAATTGACTCGAATAAGGCTATACTTAAGGTGAGAAATGTATCGAGGTATGATAGAGGTTACTATTTTCATGACTCAAGAAAACTCGGCACCAGCATACCCGTAATCATAGTCTATACTCCTGACTCTCCCAAACCCATTGAGTTCCATAACCTCGATTCAACTCCCTATATATTCTATTATGCAACAAAAAGCTAACCCTTAGTTATGCTCTTTTATGTATGAGGAAAAGCTTTACACAAAAAACTTTGTTCTCACGACCCTCTCCACCTTTGTACTCTTCACAAGCTTCTACTTCCTTCTGGTCACTTTACCTTTGTACGTTCTAAGGCTTGGGGGTTCAAAATCAGAGGTTGGACTGATTATTGGAGTGTTTACCATATCAGCAGTATTATTTCGTCCCCACCTTGGCAGGGCGGTTGATAGTCATGGAAGGAAGAACATACTTATAGCAGGGCTGCTGGTGTTCCTTGTATGCATGCTGCTTTACAGCTATACCACTAACGTAATCTCGCTACTTATGCTGAGAGTGCTTCATGGCATAAGCTGGGGAGCTGCAACCACCGCCTCTATCACCATAATTGCAGATATCTCTCCCATACATAGAAGAGGCGAGGCCATGGGCGTGTATGGTATGTCTGCAAACCTTGCCATGGCTATAGGGCCTATTCTGGGTATATTATTGCTCAATGCATCCAGCTTTCCCACTCTTTTTGCAGTATGTGGTGTGATAACTATGCTATCCCTCTTATTAATATTACCAGTGACCGAAGAAGCTATGGAACATCCTAAGACTCCACTGTTCAGCAGAAAGGCAATATTTCCCGCCACGTTGATGTTTATCTTCACCCTTACCTATGGCTCTTTGGTATCCTTTCTTCCTCTGTTTACCCAGGAGAGGAATATCCTGCCAGAGTTTTTGAATGTACTTTATGAACTTCCTGAGAGCGGGAGTGAACTAACCCCTGCAATCTTCTTTACTGTGTTTGCAATAACTGTAATTTTTGTCAGAGTTATGGCTGGCAAGCTTTCGGATATGAAAGGAAGAGGATTTGTCATCCTGCCAGGCATGCTTTCTGGTGCTCTTGGTCTTTTTGTATTATCCAGTGCAGATTCACTCAGGCTTTTCCTGATATCTGCTATGATTTACGGGATAGGTTTTGGTTCTGTGCATCCTGCTGTAACCGCTCTACTTGTTGATAGAGTGGATGAACACAGCAGGGGGGCAGCCATGGGCACCTTCTCAGCAGCTTTTGATTTGGGTATTGGGTTAGGTGCAATACTTCTTGGTATAGTACTACAGTTTGCAGACTTCACCATCATGTATGAGATGGCAGGGATAATCCTGCTGATTGGAGTGATGTGGTTCATGTTTCACCATAAATAGGTTTAATAGGTTTTATTGCCAACAATAGTCATGTGATCTTCAGAATCCTGAGTGACAGAATGAAATATGATGGCTCACAGATGGCACCATTATGGGCATACAGCATGGGTATAAAAGGAGACTCCATGGTACTGTTTCATGGCTCAATGGATGTTAAATATATAAAAGACCTTGAGGATGAGATGGCGAACAAGGCTATCAAAGGAGATGATCTGCTCCACATCATCGTGGAACGGTTTGACTCGCCTGCAAGCATGCGTCTTGCCTATTACATGCAGCGTCTTCTCATCGTCTGCATAAAGGAAGTGTTAGAGGCATATGGGATAAAAACAAAAAGAAATGGTGATGATCTCTTTGTGGATGATAGGAAACTCACCGTGAGTATAGCAAGTGCAGGAATCTCAAGCGAGAAGATTCACTGCGGAATCAACCTCACCACTAAAGGTATTCCTGATGATATTAAAGCTGCTGCTCTTGAGGATTTGGGAATAGCTGAATGGAAGGCTCTTGCCAAGGAGATAGCTGTTAATTATATTGACGAGATTGAGAAGATTGAGGAAGACATAGCCAAGACAAGAAGCCTATGAAGTTAGGAATATCTTTAATACTCGTTGGATTTGCTTGTGTGTTTATAGGAGCGATGTTAAATAACGCTGATGTTGGAGGGGTTATAATGATAGGTCCTGTACCCATTGCCTTTGGCACATCGCCAGGTATCACGATAATCGCCATGGGTATGGCTTTACTGTTGATGCTGGTGTATTTCATGCTCTGGAGGAGACATGACTAACGTTGGTTTTATTCTCGTAATGCTGGGTATAGTTCTGATAATGCTGGGATTTTTACTGCTTGTTATTGAAACCATGCATTCTGTTTATGAAATAGAATACAATGAAAAAAAGATTGAAGGGGGTGGAGTGGTATTGATTGGTCCTATACCCATTGTTTTTGGATCTGATAAGAAGTATGCATTGATAGCTATGGTGCTTGCCATTGTGATTATGCTGCTGTATATAATGCTTAGCAGAGTATAAAGCTTTATACATGCATCCCAAATAAGGTAAACATGGAAAATGTGCATGGATATGGAACAGGTATGTGGGCATGGCTACTTCAGCGTATCACAGGCTTACTGCTTGTATTCTACCTTTTTGTGCATATATGGTGGGCGCATTTCTCTGATATCAAGACTCCTTTTGATTCTTTATTAAATACCTTCTTTGTGCATACAAGAAGCAGTTTATTCATCTTATTAGTTCTTGTGCTACCTCATGCACTGAACGGCTTTCGGGTGTTTGCAGTAGATTTAGGAATAGGATACAGAACCCAGAAATTTCTGTTCTGGTTGCTTATGTTTATAGGCATTGCTATAATAGCATTCTCCTTCTACAGTGACTTTTATGCTTAACTTTCACTCGTCTATTCTCTCAAAAGCGTCCTTTGGTGCACCGCACCACGGGCATGTCCAGTCAGGAGGCAGGCTCTCAAAATCTGTTCCTGGCTGAATCCCGTTATCAGGGTCTCCAGTCTCTGGGTCATACACATAGTCGCAGAAGGTACATTTCCACTTTGTCATGAAGGCTCATTCCATCTCCTCTTTCTTTAACTTTTCGTTGCTGCTAATGAGTGCTGTCCCAGCTGAGCAGCCTGCAGAGAGAAGACCTCAGATGAAGCAGGAAGCACCCTACATTAGCGGGGAGTAGTTCACTAATTCACTAATTGCTCTAAGCTAAGGAACGGAAGAAAACATGAAATATCAAGACAGTCTATAGCAACGTATATATGTATATGAATATCTACAAGACAGAGAAAGATACTGTTATTGCGGTGTGTGATAAGGAGATTATAGGGAATATATTCAGGGAGGGGGATCTTGTTCTCAGGCTGGATGAGAGCTTCTATAAAGGTTCAGAGGTTACAAAAGAGGAGGTGATGGAGGCATTGAAGCATGCCACCATCGCTAATATTTCGGGCGAAAAAGCAATAGCATGCGCCCTTGAGTGTGGTTGCATCAAGAAAGAGAACATACTGTACATAGATGGCATTCCCCATGCACAGATGATATGCCTATGATTATGATTTAAGTATTTCCACAGAACCGTCGTTTTTGCCTATATAAACCATATCCACATCTGTGAATATACCATGCTCAACCACACCAGTGCATCGTGCAAGCTCCTCTCCCAATGATACAGGGTCCTCAATTACTCCAAAATCAGCATCCATTATAATATTCCCATTATCAGAGATAACAGGACCATCCTTATTAACACCCATGCGAAGCTTTGCCTTACCCCCAAGCTCTGCTATCTGCGATTCCACAAGCCTTCGTGCAAAGGGTAATATCTCCAAAGGAACAGGAATATTAAGCATAGAAGAGCATTTTGACTCGTCAACCACAACAACAAACTTCCTTGAAGATAAAGCCACCACTTTCTCCCGTGTATGGGCACCTCCTCCACCCTTGATAACATTAAAGCCAGCTACCTGGTCTGCTCCATCAATGGCAATATCAAGCACAGGGTGTTCATCCAGCGTGGTGAGAGGAATGCCATGCTCAATAGCTAAGAAAGCTGACTGATACGAAGAAGCCACTCCCATAATATCCAGACCTGAAGCTACCTTTTTTCCTAATGCTTTTATAGTAAAAGCTACTGTGGAACCTGTTCCCAATCCTACTATCATTCCATTCTCCACAAGCTGGGCTGCTCTCTCTCCTGCCATCTGCTTTGGATTCATGCCTTTATCACCTTTACCAACGGTATCTCATCACACTCAGGAAACTTGGGACATTTCAGGCACATGCTCCATATCTTGCGAGGTAAGGTATTCTTTTTCACCCTAACGAAGCCATGCTTTTCAAAGAATTCTGGTACATAGGTGAGGGTAAAAAGTTTATGTAACCCTAACGTATAAGCTTCATCCTCACATGCTTTTAATATTCTTGACCCTATACCTTGCCTTACCTTAGAGGGTTCAACAGCTAGGGAGAGAATCTCACCATAGTCTTTCCATACGATATGTAAAGCACCGCACCCCAAAATTTTTCCCTCTTTTTCATACACAAAGAAATCCCTCAGGTTTTCATAAAGCTCGCTTAAAGAGCGGGGAAGCATTTTATGCTTATCTGCATAGTAATTGATGAGCTTCCATATCATTTCAACATCTTTTATAGTTGCTTTCCTCAGCATTTTGTTTTTATTTTCAGTTTTTCCACAAGCCTTGTTACCTGTTCTACCGCAGTACCTATATAGTTATTTGGATTCATTATCCTGAGAAGCTCCTCCTCATTAAGATATCTTGAAACTACGGGGTTTGAGGTTAATGCCTGCCTCATATGTATCTTAGCTTCTCTTGCCTGCATAGCGCATTCTTTTACGATTTCATGAGCCTTCTGTCTTCCCAGACCCTTCTTACTAAGCTCTATCATAACAGCTTCAGCCATATTTATTCCTTTAAGCAAATCAAGATTCTTCCTTATGTTCTCTGGGTAAAAGCGAAGATTTTTTAGAATCTTGTAGGTGAGGCGTATAATATGATCCGTAAGTATGCATGCCTCAGGAAACACCACTCTCTCGCATGAGGAGTTGGTGAGGTCCCGTTCATCCCATAAGGTGTTATTCCTGAGTGCAGGCTCAACCATTGCTCTTACAATTCTTGCAAGACCACACACCTGCTCTGAGTTTATGGGATTGCGTTTATGTGGCATCGTAGAGGAACCTACTTGCTTCCTCTCAAAACTCTCCTCAAGCTCAGCAATCTCACTCCTGGCAAGGCTCCGAATCTCGATACATATCTTATCCAGTGTTGTGGCGACATTTGCCATCCACATCACAAACTCAGCATGCCTATCCCTCTGTATAACCTGATTGGCCACCTCTGCAGCATTTATTCCAAGAATTTCCATAGTTTTTTTCTGTATCTCAATACCTTTATCACCAAAACTTGCCATGGTACCTACCGCTCCACTCATCTTGCCCACTGTAACTCTGGGTGTGAGTTGCTCCAGTCTTTCGATATGCCTGTTAATCTCAGACGCCCATATGGCAAAACGCATTCCATAGGTGGTGGGAATACCAATCTGACCATGGGTACGGCTCACGCATACTGTATTTTTATGGGCTTCAGCCATCTCTACAAGAACGGAAAGTAATTCAGTCAACCCTTTTCTGAAGATTGAAATAGCATCCTTTATCTGAAGGGCGGTTGCTGTATCAAGGATATCATTAGAGGTTGCTCCAAAATGCACCCATTTACCTGCATCACCACATTGCTCAGCAAGAGCAAGCACCATAGCCATGACATCATGATGGGTTTGCTCTTCTATCTCCTTAACTCTTTCAAGCCTGACTTTTTTAGCACCTCTTGCTATCTCTTCGTCCACACCTTTTGGTATATATCCTATGAAAGCTTCTGCTTTTGCAAGAGCCACCTCAACAGAAAGTAGCTTCTGCAGACGAGTTTCCTCGCTCCATACTCTCTTCATCTCCTCGCTTCCATAGCGATATTCAATGGGATGCACAGCCATGCAGAATGCTTATCTGTCTCTCATTAAAAGAAGCTATCGGATACAATGATTATCATGTTTAATAATGATAAAATATAAGTACCATGAAAGTCATGTTATGTATGGTGAAACTTTATGAGTGAAGTCGTAAATGTTGTTTCCAGAGAAAATGGAAAGCTAACCACAAAAAAGGTGAAAGCATCGCCCTATGAGTTTACAATAGCCACAAGAGCAAAGTGGGTGATGCTGATTGCTGATGAGGATGTTACCATAGGTGCTGGTAAGCTTGAACGTGTAAAAGTGAAGGAGATTAAAATACAGAAGGATATGATTGCAATGCCTTGTGCCTTTACCCATCATGCATTAGTATCTGTTATAAAAGTAGGTGCAAGAAATGGTCCTACACCTGTTGAAACTGACCGTATCATAGATACTGCTTATGTAATTGCTCATGAATCAGGAGAAATCAGGAAAGGAGACCTTCTTTCTGTCCTGAATGTATATCCAATAATGTTTACCCGCAATGCCACTAAACCAATAAAGGTGGGATAAGTAATGCAAACCTGTGTAATATGTCATGGAGAACAGGACTCACAACAATTCACTGGCTACAATATATGCACTGAGTGTGCTGATATCATGGAAGATATAATGAGTGAATATTTTTTAAGAACAATCAGGTTTGAGGGATCAAACACAAACAAAGGGTATTTAAAGTATTTAAATAATGGAAAACGCTTTGTTAGCGATTATCTCAGGATACGAAAACACAGCAAGCGCCATATTAAGCATATGGAAGAGCATGTACAGGAGGAACTCAAGCAAGGTGCAGAAGGAGGAAAGCAGAGGTATCTTGAACGATTTCTTCAGGCAATCAACTGGCTTGAACAATGTCCTGAGTTCTACAACTACTATTTCAAACAATACTATGTATGCCCAAACTGTAAAGCGTCAATCTTCGATCACTATGATAAATATGAAGATGGAGACTGGCTCATGATAATCTGCAATAAATGCAAGACAGTAATCAAAAAATACTTCTCACCCAAGTTCGTCTGAGGTAAAGAGGAAATCTATATCAATGATGGAGGTATAGTAAATCCCTCATGGGAAATA
>CAZCRM010000023.1:0-14854 GCA_964501085.1 uncultured Methanosarcinales archaeon
CAGAGTATCGTGAGGATTTTACTATAAGCAATGCATCACTTGAGCCTGCGAAAGCACTCTCAGCATGCATGATCATTATCAAAGCTAAGATCAGAATAATTTTTTTATTCTTTAGATGTCTCATCCTGCACCTCGTTAATCTATGTCAGCGCATGCTATTTTCAATTACAATTTTAGCTTCTCACTAATAGTAATGAGTATTATTATTACTATATCCCTCTAAAACTTTAACGCTTTTGTGTTATAAGCAACATTACTAAATCGCTTTGAAGCGAAAATGCACTTGAAGATATCTATATATAGACTTCGTTGAACCTGTGCAATGTCTCAGCAAAATCTTTATGTTGTTCTTCAGACGTATTCAGTTTAAATACGTGTTTGAAGCATGTGTGGTATTCTAAGATTCAACGTAAGACATAAGAGTTGCGTATCTTGGAGGTAAAAAATGCGAATACAAATAAAAAGTAGTCTAAGCTTTGGGCTTCTTAACCAGGCGTTTATGTTTTATGCGATATTTCCTAAGAATATATTAAAGAATGAAAAAGAGGTGAGAAGCTCGTTATCTTTAAGGAAACATAAAACGAGCATGTAAGATGAAAGTGGTAATTCCAGCAGCAGGAGCAGGTAAACGCCTGTTTCCTCATACCTTCACAAAGCCCAAGCCCATGGTGTATATCGCAGGCAAGCCCATAATCGGACATATCCTTGATAGATTAATAGATTTGAAGCCTGAAGAGGTAATAATGGTCGTAGGCTACAGGAAGGAGCAGATAATATCCTATGTGAATGAGAATTATTCAGACATTCTTAATGTTAAATACGTTGAGCAGGAGAAACAACTCGGTCTTGCGCACTCCATTCATGTTGCCAAAGATGAAATAGGTGATTCTGACATAATGATTGCTCTCGGAGATATGATATTCAAAGCAGGCTATCTTGAGTTTTATAACTACCATTTAAATAATGGCAATTGCTCAGGTTCAGTTGGCGTACGTGAGGTAAGCAATCCGAGAAAATACGGTATTGTGGAGCTTGATGGAGAGTATATTAAAAGAATGGAAGAGAAACCTGAAAAACCAAAATCCAATCTTGGAATAGCAGGGGTTTATTTCATAAGTGATACCAGAATTCTTTTAGACATAATCGAGGAGATTATTGAAAAGGATATTCGTACTCGTGGGGAGTATCAGCTTACAGATGCGTTACAGGAGATGATAACAAGGGGTTACGCCCTTAAAACATTTCCTGTTTCAAGCTGGTATGATTGCGGACATCCTGATTCCCTGCTTGAAACAAATCGCGTGCTTCTGGATGAAAGGGAGGAGAGGCATGAGGAAGAAAAGGTTAATAACATAAAGAATTCGGTTATCATTCCCCCTGTTTCCATAGGTGATAATGTTACCATAAGAAATTCGGTAGTAGGTCCTTACGCATCCATTGCCTCTGATTCGCAGATTGATAGCTGTATAATCTCTGACAGTGTGATAGGTTCACGTTCCCATATATCAAATGTCAATCTTCAGCACTCCATCATTGGAGACGATGTCAGTGTGCATGGAAAACATAACTCCTTAAATATAGGAGATTCAAGTACAATAGAGTTTTAAACGGCGATGTGCTATGCGCTAGATCTGGAGAAAAAGAAGAGGTTGGATATCAATCCAATAACATGACCTTCCTAATAATTTTAATCGCCATTTCGCCTAACGGTCATTGAAGCTCCATTACGGTTAGGTCGGAGGTGCGCAGCGCTAAGGATATGAGCATGCTACCTTAAGCAAGTGTAGAGTTGGCAAACACTTATTTTTCGCTCATCCCTTTATTGGAAAGTGATGTATTAACTATATAGCCACCATGCGATGCTCTATGTTGCATCTTTCTACTCAACGCTATTCTTCTGATAATTAGATGATTTAAAGTATTATGAAATACATTCTTTATTGAGGTTGACCCAGGTTTGTCAGTTCATGATATTCTGCATGAAAATCTGAGACTGGTACAGCGATGGACACTGTATAGCATTTTAATCGGAATAGTCTCTGGTTTAGGCGCTGTTTTGTTTTATATTGGATTAAACGCAGTCTCGCATTATATACTTGGGGGGATAGCAGGCTATTATCCACCTTCACCTGCAGGTGAACACCCTTTGTTCAGAATTCATAATGCTGAGAAATCATGGTTTCTTTTTTTAATACCAGCCATAGGAGGGCTTGTTTCAGGCATCATAATTTTTACATATGCTCCTGAAGCAGAGGGACATGGCACAGACGCTGTTATTGACGCTTACAACAACAAGAGAGGGTTTATCAGGAAAAGGGTTCCCATAGTCAAAGCCATCTCATCGATTATTACTATAGGCACAGGTGGTAGTGCTGGTAGAGAAGGTCCAATTGCTCAGATAGGTGCTGGTTTTGGTTCAACCCTTGCCTCGCTTCTGAAACTCAATGATCATGATAAAAGAATCATGGTAATATGCGGCACAGCTGCAGGTATTGGGAGCATATTCAGAGCTCCATTAGGAGGTGCAATCTTTGCAATAGAGGTGCTTTACAGAAGTGATATAGAAACAGACGGATTAGTGCCTGCATTTATTTCTTCCACTGTAGCATATGCGGTATTCTCATCCTTTTTTGGAAGAGGTCATATATTCCTCACTCCAAGCTTTGATTTCACTCACCCTGCAGAATTGGTATTCTATTCCATTCTTGGGATGTTTTCTGCAGCAACAGCCATAATATATGTGAGTATCTTCTATGGTCTGCGCAATATCTTCAGGTCTCTTAATATAAAACCTCATTTCAAACCAGCCATTGGAGGTTTATTTGTTGGTATAATTGCATTATATTTCCCACAGGTATTAGGGATGGGTTATGGATGGGTTCAGATTGCCATGAATGGAGATATTACAAAGTTATCAATTACTCTCATGGTTGCACTGGTTTTATTAAAGATTCTTGCCACCTCTCTCACCATAAGCTCAGGGGGTAGTGGGGGTGTGTTTGCTCCTTCTCTGGTAATAGGTGCGATGGTGGGAGGTGCATTTGGGCAGATAATGCATCTTTTATTACCAAATATAATAACCCAGCCAGCATCCTATGTGCTTGTGGGGATGGGAGCACTGATTGCCGGAGTTGCAAAGGTACCAATAGCATCTATAATAATGGTGTCTGAAATGGCTGGAAATTACAATCTGCTTCCACCTCTCATGGTCGCCTCTACCTTGTCCTACCTCTTATCTGGAAAATGGACAATATATGAAAAACAGGCAGAGAATCGAGCTACATCTCCTGCTCACAGGCGTGAGATGACAGTGGATATCCTCGAAAGGGCTCTCGTGAAGGATGCCATGAGCACTAATGTAATAACAGTTTCCCCTTTGTTGAGTGTTCAAAAGGTACTGGATTTGGTACATAAGTATGGGCATACAGGTTTTCCTGTTGTGGATAATAGAAAGCTTGTGGGGATTATTACCTTTGAGGACGCAGAGAAGGTGCCTGTGGATAAAAGAAAAACCACCCCTATTAAAGAGGCAATGTCCACAAAAATAATCGTGGCAAGACCGGAGGATTCTCTTGAAGATGCCCTCATGAAGCTCATGGACAGAAAAATCGGAAGACTACCTGTGGTAGATAGTAAAGACCCCACAAAGCTTGTTGGAATTTTAACAAAATATGATATTATACGAACCCATGCCAAGCTTAGTTCAGAAAGATAATATCTATGTAATAGCGCACTGTCTTTTGAACCCACTGGTAAGAGTGAAAGGATTTCCTGTTAAAAAACAGAGTTTTGAAGGAAATATTATTCAGCTTCCCTGCCCTGAATCGATATACTTTGGAAAGCTGAGATGGGAGGTCTCAAAGGAGCAACTGGATTTTCCCAGATATCGGCGTTTCTGCAGAGAGCTGTTTTTACCCATTGCTGATATTCTGGAACAGCTCAAGGATTACGAAATCATCGTTGTGGGAGTATCAAAAAGCCCTTCCTGTGCTGCTCAGACCACAACTATAGGGTATAAAGGGGGGAAGGTAAAGGAGACAAAGCATGAACATGTTCTTGGTATGGGTATCTTCTTTGAGGAGATTGAAAAAGAGCTGAAGAAACGTAGGATTAAAGTGAAGTATCATGAGGTATAGCTAAAAGCTAAAGCTTCATGAAGTGGACCTGGCGGGACTCGAACCCGCGGCCTTTTCCTTGCGAAGGAAACGATCTACCCCTGATCTACAGGCCCATTATATCCTGCCGAGTTCAACCACTGATACACTTTCCACCCCATCTACTTTACTAAAGGCTTCCTCCACTTTATCTGTACCACCTTCAGCATCGCCAACTCTCACCACCACCATAAGGGCTTTCAGACCAAAGGCTATGGGCTCTTCTTTAAATCCTTGCAGTTTTACTCCTTCAGGCAAAGCCTGCTTTATTTTCTCTTTAAGCGCATTTAAATCCACATCAATACTTGAAGGCATTATTTTTATTTTTGCTGCAACTTCTCCCATATTATCACGGTCCCTCGAATCCACATTCACATGTGTATGGATTGCTTTGATGTCTGCATCTCACACATCTTCCAATGATGCTCCCACACTGCGGGCATGGGAATCTTGTATAACCTCTCTCAACAAGATAGACTCCACATGATATACATTGTTGGGGTTTGGTGTTACTCATAGCATTCTCCTAATTTGGCTTTAGCATAACACCAATCTATTAAAAATTTATCCTTTACATTGCATATCTATAAATATTATTTATTATTTATCTTTGACACTCTCCACGACTATGGAGATTCTTGCTTCTGAAGGTTTCACGGACATCGGAGCCACATCGGCTTTTACCTCAGCTCCTTCCTCTACCCTCAGAAGCAAGGGGTGTGCCAGCACCCCGTTAAACCCTTCTCTACAGAGAAGAGCTATATTTAACACTCCTGCTACATCTCTATGAGCCTTAACCCCACATGAGCATTTGAACAATCTCTTATGCTTGATTACTTTATGAGAGTGACACCACGGACAGCGAGATGAAGTATATGCTTCGTTTACGGTCTTAACTTTTATTCCGAAGTTCTCTGCTGTTGTCTTCAGCCTTTCCACTATGTAGTTAAAGCTCCAGAAATTGTGAATCATAGAATTGACTTTTCTACCGCTGTCATTGTTATCTCTAATGTGGGTTATGTCTCCCATGATAATCTCACTAACGCCCTTATAGTAGCATAGCCTTACAAACCTGAATATTATAGTGTTTACTGCATTCCTAAACCTCAACAGTTTCTTGCGATACAGCTTTTTGAGTCGTTTTGAAGTGCTTTTACCGTTTACAGTTTTAAGTTTAGACTGGTGTTTGGCTATCTTGTCTGACAAATACCACCAGTCCGAAAGCAACTGCCTTCCTGAAAACGCTATACACTGTCTCTTCCCCTCAATCCATGCTGTTATTATGTTTATCACTAAGTCAATGTATGCCCTCTTGGCTGATTTAACTTCATCAATTTCAACTTTAACAGATTGAAGGGCATACCACCGACCTGTTTACCTCTCCATTTGATATTACCAGTTACTCTAACCTTTAATCCCTTAGGCAAAATTAACCGCTTCTTTTTTCCCACCTCCTCTATGCGATAACAATCATTTTTTATGACAGTCATCAATTTCCTTCTATTATTCTTGCGGTCTTTCCAGTAGCTGGGTGGAGAAACTTTGTTAATGCAAGAAGGAAGTTTACCTTTCTGCTTAAGCCTTAAAAGTGCAAAAAAGCCACTCCAAGCTTCATTATTCTTTCTTATGATTTGTTGTGCAGTTGCTGAGCCTAATATTCTCTTAAATTCATTGTACTCTTCCTTAGTGTTCCAGTCTATCTCGCCTGAAAAGAACGACTGGCGACGCTTGTAGTTTATCTTGTTCCACAATACCGCTGACACTTCACACAAGAGTCTTTTCCTGCTCCTTTGTGAGTCTAAGCCTAAACTTATTCACTCTTTTCATCTTTGAACACCATTTTGTGAATCTTATCTGCAAAATCTTCCCAAGTTTCGCATCTTAGCTTAACTTTGACTTCCATTAGCTTCCAATAAGCTCCATCTGATATCGTTAGCTTCTTTACCATTAACTCCTTATGTGGTTTTTAGGGTATTTAAACTTATCGAAGAGAACCCACTCCTTGACAATTCATCTCATGGTTAAAACCATAAGCTTTCTTAGCGACATCCATGTAAGAGATAGCCAGCTGGATTGGTTTTCTTGGTGTGTATTTTGCAGGAGTGGACAAGATTTACTGTCTACAGAGGGTAGAAAGTTTTCATCTTAACATGGAACGTTTCTGGTTAATAGATCATGGGAACAAAAAGCAAGAGGCCTACGAAATCATAATTTTCTCCCTCACTATACATGCCAATCCACATCTATCGTAGCATTATGTTGTGGTGAGAGGAATGAGCAGAGCCTGGATGGAAAGAGAATGAACTTAACATTCTTCCTATCCCATGTTGATTATAGAAGAACCAGATGTAAGATGTATGTAGATAATCATAATGATTATATAGTATATATGTGTAGATAGATTGACTTAGGTGATGTGTCTATGGCTAATAAAAAAGCAAAGAATGATAAAAGAGTACCTACAGGTATTCCTGGGTTTGATGAACTATGCGAAGGGGGTCTGCTCAGAAACAGAACATATCTACTTTCAGGATCAGCAGGTGCAGGAAAGACGATATTCGGTCTGCAGTATATATATAATGGTATCACAAAATATGGGGAGAATGGGATTTATATAACCACTGAAGAACCTCCTGAAGAGGTAAGAGAGAACGTGAAAGCCTTTGGATGGGATTTTAAAGCCCTTGAAGAAGATGGTAAACTTGCGATACTTGATGCGTGTTCCACAAAAATAGGCATACCCTCGCATGAAAAGTATGTTGATGTTAGACCATTTGACATGCGCTCCTTGATGGATCAGATTATTGCCATGCAGGAGGATGTCGATGCTAAAAGGGCTGTGGTGGATGGAACCACCTCCATAGGTTTTTACCTCTCTGATCCTGCAAAGATAAGGGTGGAACTTCTTAAACTCAGCAGAACCCTTGAAATCCTTGAACTTACGTCGTTGATGACCTGCGAGATCGTTGATGAGAACTCGATAAGCAGATTCGGTGTTGAAACCTTTGTTACAGAAGGTACTATAGTCATGTATTACAAAAGAACCAACTCTGTAAGGGTGCGCAGTATAGAAATATTCAAGATGAGAGGTTCAAATCACAGTCATGGCATACATCCTTATGAGATAACTTCTAAAGGCATTGTGGTGCATCCCCACGAAGAGGTGTATTAATATAATGAAACCGTTAATTCTGCTGAACTTCAAAACCTATGCTGAGGCTATGGGTGAAAAAGGGGTACAAATGGCAAAATTATGTGAAGAGGTGAGTTTAGAATCTGGTATTGATATCATTCCAGTTCCCCAGATACCTGATATATACAGGGTGGCAAGCTCAGTAAAGATACCTGTTTTTGCCCAGCATGTGGATGGTGTGGGTGCAGGAAGTTATACAGGTCATATCACAGCAGATTGTATCAAATCAGCAGGAGCAAAAGGAACACTCATTAACCACTCTGAACGTCGTCTTATATTAGCAGATGTGTATACTGCTATACAGTGTGCAAAAAAAGCAGGATTAACCACTGTTGTGTGTACAAACAATATCGCAGTAACCTCAGCTGCAGCCACCTTTTCTCCAGATTATGTTGCTATTGAGCCTCCTGAACTCATAGGTTCAGGTAAGCCAGTCTCAAAAGCTGACCCTGATATAGTCATAGGTTCTGTAGAAGCTGTAAAAAATATAAATCCGAAGGTAAAGGTGCTGTGTGGTGCAGGTATTTCCACAGGCGATGATGTTGCCAAAGCCCTTGAACTTGGAACTGTAGGAGTGCTTCTTGCCTCAGGGGTGATCAAAGCAAAAAATCCAAAGGCAGTGCTACTTGATCTTGTGGGAAAGGTATAGCTATAGACTAAGAAATCAGCATACCATAGGGGTTATCATAGTAATAGCTTGCTATTTTAGATACATCTTCTCCGAAGAGCAGTCTTGTGATTGAGGGTTTGTTGGCATAGGTGACCTCTGGCGTTTCATTGATTCCTGCAAGAGAGGCTGCAATTCTAATGGCATCCTCAAGATTTCCCAACTCATCCACCAGCCCAAGCTCTTTGGCTTCAGCACCAGTGTAAACCCTTCCATCTGCTATGTCCTTGACCTTGCTTATCGACATGTTTCTACCCTCTGCAACCTCTTTCACGAAACGATTGTAAGCTTGAAGAATAATCTGCTCTGCATACCTCTTCTCCTCATCAGAAAGCCCTCTCCAGTCTCCACCCATGTCCTTCAACTCACCAGATTTTGCGATGTAGAATGAAACTCCCTTATCCTCATAGTACGCTGACCTGTTCTGAAACACCCAGATTACTCCTATACTGCCTGTTATTGTATCTGGGTTTGCAACTATTTTATCAGCAGGAGCACTGATATAGTATGCTCCACTGGCAGCCACATCACCCATGGAAACCACAATGGGCTTATGGATTTTCTTCATTTCAGAAACAATCTCTTCAGCAGCAGCAGGAGAACCGCCTCCACTGTTGATTCTTAACACAATGGCTCTCACGCTCTCATCTTCATCCGCACGTTTAAGATTTTGAATAATCTCCTCAGACGTTGCTATTCCCAGTCCAGAAGGAACACTTCCTGTCAGCAGTACGCCCTGAACATAGATTACCTCAACCCTATTCTTTGCTATAGTAAAATCCTTACCACTTATGGCATACAGGCTTCCGAGTATTATGGTGAGCAGAACAAAGACTATAGCAAGGTATAGCCCTATTCTCCTTGACATTATATTATAGTAGGGTTATAATCACAAATAGTTAACCCTTAACATAATCCTCAAGACTTTTAGATAAATAGCGTGCATTGCTTGCCTTTATGAACTTATCGCAGACCTCTTTCGGGTTACCATCAGCGATTATGCTTCCATTATCTATGAGTATTGCCCTCTGTGCCACCTCTTTTATGAAATCCACATGATGGCTGACGAAGATAATTGTGGTGTTGAAGGTCTTGTTGATGGTCTTCAGGGCGTTTGCCACCTCTCTCAGGGTAACTGGGTCTAGATCCCCGAAAGGTTCATCCAGCAAAAGGATAGAGGGTTTTGTTGCCATGGCAAGGGCAAGAGCAGCTCTGACATTCTCTCCTCCACTTATCTGGTATGGTTTGGCGTCAAGCACGCTTAAAGGCAGACTCACAGCCTCAAAGATGGGTTTTGCATACTTCATAACCTCTGTTAAAGGATAGCTTGGGAAGAGTTCTCTTAGAATTAATGGGGTATAGCCCATCTTTGCAAGCAATTCCTTTGCTTTCTCCTCTGGCATATCAGTCATTCTGTAAAGCTCGTCAAGCTCTTTATAAGATATGCCCAGTTTATCAGCACGTTTCCGTGCCTCTTCAATCACATTCTGCCCTTTTACACCAAGCTTATAGGCAATCTGCTGTTTTATGGTTGAGTGGGGTGATAAGGCAAACTCCTGATACATTATGCTTGTTCTTCTGCGTACCTCCATCCTTTTTGGAGAATATGCAGTAATATCAACCCATTCATCATCCACAAGAAACTCGATTTCACCATCATCTGGATACACAAGTCCATCCATTGCATGAAGAAGTGTGGTTTTTCCTGCCCCGCTTGGACCAATGAGGGCAACAATCTCACCCTGTTTGAAATCAAGGTTGATGTTCTCAAGATCAAGCACCTCTCCCTGCCTGATGAGCCAGTATCTCTTGGAAAGATTTTTAACTCTAATCACGGTTTTATTGGATTTGAGCTCTGGGGTTGGAACAGCGGGTTTCATTCTCTTAACGAATTTCTTTATTACCTCTTCTGGGTCACCTTCCTCTATTATCTTGCCATCCTCAAGCCAGAGCACCCTGTGGGAAAGATAGGTATGTACCTCTGGTAGATGAGATACCACAAGAATTTTGAGTTTCAGCTTCTCATTCACATTCTTTATGGCATCCAATACCCCCTGCTTTGTGGCAGGGCATGTCATTGTCGCAGGTTCATCAAGAAGAAGAAGGTTAGGATTTGCAGCAAGCTGTCTTGCAATCAATAATCTCTGCTTCTCTCCTCCACTAAGCACGGCTGAAAAATGCTCTGCCTTATTATCAAGATTAACTAATTTTAGATACTCTATACTTTTTTCATAGAGTTCATCATAGTATGGAGAATCCTTTTCTGGAAGAATTTCATAACCCATTTTCTGAGCATAAAGACGGCGCAATACATTTTCATAGGCAGCACCTGGCCATAATCCAAAATTTCTCTGGAGGTGGATTGCGGTCATCTTATTCAATTTCTTGAGCTCTTCTATAGACGCTCCTGGTTTAATGGTAAGTCCATCCAGTTCAAAACTGCCTTCTTGGAATGGCTCAACACCTCTAAGTACCTTCAATAGTGTGGTTTTCCCCCCTCCACTTCTCCCTATGATACCAAGGATTTCTCCCTCTTTCAACTCAAAACTTACTCCATCCAGTGCTCTTACCTTGTCAGAATCGATTGTATAATCTTTAACAATATTATTCACCTTAAGCATAGAAAGACCTCCAGAATGTCAATGTTAATTGTTTGAACGTCTATATATTCTTAATGGTTGATTCACAGGAGTGGTATAGAATTTTTCAGGTTTTCCTGTGATGAAAGATAAACAGGAAAAATTAAGAATTAAAAACATGTATGGCACTTTTTTTAAGTGATATCCTCACTCTCTTGTGTCTTCTCACACCCAATCGCTCATAAGCATGCTTTGGAAGGTCGATTTCTATCATCACACCGCTATCTGCCTTAAAAACAAGGGTATGAGCAGTACCACGGTCAATATCTTCTACAATCTCTCCATCCATGAGGTTCTCCCTGACAGGTTTTCCAAGCTCACGATTGGGGCGTATTAACATAACATGCTCAGGTCTGATGCAGAAATATACCTTATCACCCACATTATAATCGTATTTCATGGTTGAAATAATGCCACCCTGCCATGAAATCAGAAGACCATTATCTTTGCGTATCACCTCACCCTCGAAGATATTCTTTGCTCCTGTGAAGTCAGCAACCTCTTTGCAAGCAGGATGCATCAGAATCTCCTTCTTATCCCCTATCTGCATAACTCTACCATTTTTTAGCACCATAAGCTTTTCTGAGAGCACAAAGGCTTCCTCAAAATCATGGGTTACATGTAAGATGTTGAGCTTATACTCTCTGTGTATCCTTCTCAGCATAAACCATAGTTTCTTCTTTATATTAATGTCGAGACTTGAGAGGGGCTCGTCCAATAGCAATAGTCTTGGATGGATTGCAAGGGCTCGTGCAAGTGCTACCCTCTGTACCTCACCCCCGCTGAGGGTGCTTGGATTTCTGTGAAGTAAATGAGAGATTTCAAGCTCCTCACATAACGCTGATAGCTCCTCATTCCATTCTCCACATGCAAAACAGATGTTCTCTTTTACCTTAAGATGAGGAAACAAAGCACAGTCCTGCGGAACATACCCAACACCTCGCAATCTTGGTGGAAGATGAGTGATCTCAATACCATCAAAGAAAATTCTTCCGCTGAGAGGTTTTTTTAACCCTGCTATGGTTTCAAGTAGCAAGGTCTTCCCGCTGCCAGTTGGACCTATGATAGAGAAGTATTCCCCTTTCTCAAGAGTAAATGAAGCTTCAAGCTCAAAGCCTCCTGCTTTCACCTTTAGCTTTTCAGCTTTGATTATGTTGGAACCTCCTTACAAGTATTAATATTATTATAGAGATAACAACAAGCATGTAGACAATGGTGAGAGCATTCGAAAGATTTGCAGATTCAAGGTTCAAAAAAATCGCAACTGGCAGGGTTTCTGTTCTGAATCTGATTGCACCTGCAAGGGTAATGGTGGCACCGAATTCTCCTATTGCTCTCGCCCAGCAGAGAATCACAGCAGAGGCAAGGGCATGTTTTGATAAGGGTAAAGTGACTCTGTAGAAGGTCTCGAATTTGGTAAGCCCTAATGTATATGCCACATCCTCATAACGTTTGTTGATAGAGTCAAAGCCTGTTTTCATTAACCTAATCATCAAAGCAACTATGATAATGAACTGGGCGAGAATTATCCCAGGTATGCCAAAAACAAAACCAAAATCCAAAAGCTTACCCAAAGGTGTGGAGAAGAAGGCAAGTAATGCTGTTCCAAGTGCCACAGGTGAGAGCACCACTGGAAGGTCAAGCAAGGTATCCACAAAGGATTTTCCAGTAAAGTTAGACCTTGAGAGCATGTAGGCTGAAGGTACTCCTAATATAAGAGCTAAGAGGGTTGAGATGGTGGCTGTGAGAAGACTTAGCTTAATTGCAAAGAAAAGCTCGTGTGAGGATAGTACCACCTCTTTTGTATCTATGTTCCATGCGATGGAAAAGAGCACTGCGATTAGAAAAATGATTATCGATAATAGACTAATGGCTGTGCCTGCTCTGAATACATCCACACTATCACCACACCGGTGTTCCACCTATGAGTGCACTGGTATTGCTGAGCGTTAATGCACGATGTTTATCTGTTATATAACCATGTTTTTCAAATATTGCCCTACCTTCTTGAGAGGTGAGAAACATGAGGAATTCCTCTGCCATCTCCTTGTTCCTGCTCTTCTCTGCAATGCTTGCCGAGACATAGGATATCCTTGGTATCTCTTCTCGCCTAAGTGGAATCGCTTTAAGCTTGTGATTCCATCCTGCTGTAACCCTCCAGTTGATTATAGCATCCACACTGCCAAGCATCAAGGCTGAGGTGGTCTTTGAAGCACTTTCAAACTTAGAGGTTATATTAATATCGAATCCTGATTGGTTGAGAATCTCTGCAGCATACCTTCCAATGGCAACACTATATGGGTCTGCGATACCCACACGCACATCTTCAGAGGCAAGTTCTGAAAGAGAGGTGATATTGCTGTCTTTCCTCACTATAATGGCTGGTATGAGATAGGTTATGATTGTTGTGTGGTTCTCAACCACTCCATCTTCTATCGCCTTCTCCATGAAGTCAGGGGAACCTGCAATGTATATATCTCCTTTGTTAGAAAGCTTCATTCTGGAGAGCATTCCACCGGATCCACCAAAATGAAGTTCTACCTGAACATCATGCTGTTGTTCAAAGGTATATGCAGCCTCTTCAAGTGCTGGCTTAACAGCAGACCCTGCAAACACCACAATGGGCTTATACGAAGGTATGGGAACCCATAGAATCGCAGGAAGAAGTATAAGCACTGCAAGCATATATTTGACATGCATATCTTAGGCACCCCGTACATATTTCTGAATCTGTTTTAATGCAAGTTAGTCGATACTCCCTCATCATCTGCGTTCTCACACTCCCACCGTCAAGGAAGCCCATGGATTTATCCATGGGAGGAATTGGCGGAAGTTATAAATATCTTCAACTACAACCTTAATACGGGTGCAGATGGCTGAGAGAGAAGTTGTTAAGGCTTTGAAGCTCAACTTACTTTCTTTATCAAGGAAGAAAGAGGGCTTGTTAGCTGAGCTATTTGACTCTGTCCTTAGCTGTTGTAACGATGTTCTTTCCATCGCTAAATCCTCAAACCCCAAAAACTTTGCCATTCTACATACCACCTCCTATCCCTTTATTAAGAAATATAATCTGCATTCCCAAATCCTCATTGATTGCATCCATCAAGTATGGGAAAATTTGAAGTGTCAAGAGTTTAACCAAGTTCCCGTTAGATTCAACATACCAAGGAGTGGAAAGCTTGCTGAAACCAAGCGTGGTAATCCTGTTGTTGTCATCGCATCTTTCAACGGAAATGGTAGAATCGCTCTTCCTATTAAACAGGATGGAGCTTATGAGAGGTTTGTCGAGCATATTAACGATGGTTGGAGATGTACTCAATTTAGATTGCATAAGGAGAATGGACATTACGTCGTAATAGCTAACCTCAGAAAGAAGTTTAAGGTTGAGGAGAATTATCAAGCTGTTGTTGGTGTGGATGTTAACAGCGGTAGCTTTGCCATAACAATTCAGGGAGGTAATAAAAAGGTTCTGAAACAGTTGTATCTGGGACAGGATATATGGCACAAGCAGTGGAAGTTCATGAAGCGAAGAAGTAAACTGAGAAGCTATGCAGATAAGGGAAGCGGTAGGACACGGCGTGCCCTCCGCAAGATAAAGCACGATGAAAGGAACTTTGTAACAACGAGGATATGGCAGATTGCACATGAAATCGTTGAAATAGCTTCGAGATACGATGCTGTAATTGCTATCGAGAGACTTAAACACTTGAGTAACGGAAAGGGTAAGAAGCCAAATAGGGCTAACAGAAAGATACATCGCATTCCATTCGCCAAATTCAAGATGGCAATTCAATCTGTTGCATGGCAGAATGGAATTGATGTTATCGAAGTTCCTGCTGCAAAGATTTCTCAGAGGTGTCCGAGATGCGGTTACACTTCCAGGAGAAATTGGGTATTCTTTAACAGGAAGCGTAAGCTGTTCAAATGCAAATGTGGTTATGAGGCAAATGTAGATAGGACAGCAAGTAGAAACATAGCAACCCTGGCTCTGGAGCGGGGCTTTAATCTCAGCACCCAGCCCCAGTTTTCCAGAGCTGGCGGGGAAGTCAGCCCTCGCGACTGGCTTGATGAAGGTTGTTGGCAACATTATCCCTCCGAGAGCAAGTTCCCGTCTTTAGACGGGATAAGCTGACCTAATAGCATAAGCAAATTGCTTATTGTTATTGAATTATCGTTTTGCATAAGTATAAGGATAGTCAAA
>CAZCRM010000024.1:0-14809 GCA_964501085.1 uncultured Methanosarcinales archaeon
GTGGAGAGACCCTGATTACGTGAGAAGTCTACCAATGTATGCAGGAGCAGCTTGATGGTTAGCTATGCTGGTACCATCTATGATTATGGAGAGACACGAAGTTATTATCATTGGTGCAGGTCCTGCAGGACTTAGAGCTTCATATGTTTTAGCTGAAGCTGGGAAGGATGTGCTTGTATTAGAAAAAAATAATGTTATTGGAGCAAAACCATGTGCGGGTGGTTTAACGATTAAAGATCTTGACATTATTCCAAAAAAGCTGGTTGAGAAAACCTTTGATCATATAATACTGCATACTGCAAAGGGATTATATGAGGTAAATCTTGGCAGTCATCCTGTATTCATGGTGAGCAGAGAAAAACTTGGACAGTGGATGGCTGAAGAAGCTGAGAAGGCGGGTGCAGAAATCAGGACATCATGCCGTGTTAAAGACATAAAAGAGAATCATGTTGTTGTAGATGGCAGAGAATTGGGTTATGATTATTTAGTAGGAGCAGATGGTTCTAACTCGATTCTCAGAAAATTCCTAAATATACCGGTTAAAAAAACTTTGGTAGGAGTTCAGTATATCAGTTCTACAATAAGACATGAGCTTGAGGTTATAGTGGATGATGTTAAGAATAGTCTTAAATTTGGGTGGGTATTTCCTCACAGGGATTTCACTTCGATTGGGATAGGAGGGTGGACAAAAAATGCTGTAATGCTAAAGCACAGTCTTGATGAGTTATGCAATAACCTTTGCATTGAGAAAACAAGGTTTGAAGCTGCACATATCAACTTTGATTATCAGGGATTTGCCTTTGGAAACAGGTTTTTAGCTGGTGATGCTGCAGGCTTTTCCTCTGGTTTGACAGGCGAGGGAATCTACCAAGCTATTCTATCAGGAGAAGAGGTTGCAAAGGGAATACTGAATAAAAATTATAAATATCCTAAAATTAAATTGATATTAAACATTAAAAATCGCCACGAAAGACTGCTGCGCATCTTCAGCATAAATAGTTACATACCTCATATTGTTTTCAATAATGCTTTGCCTATTCTTTTAAGGAGAAGGAATTTATGCAGAATGATTAACAATAAATACCATCTGGTATAAACACAAGATATGAACAAACTAAATCTAAAGGTTGTAACACTATCCTTAGGATTATTTCTTGCGGTTCTTTATGTAGTTTGCGTACTGTTTGACATACTTCTCCCTGCTTATGCTATGAGGAATACATGGTCACCTCTGCTCCCTGGGTTTGTATGGCTCACTCCATCAAGCTTTCTGCTTGGATTGGCTGAGTCGTTTGTCTGGGGAGTATTGTTAGGAGTGATATTTGTACCAATATACAACTACTTAGTTGAAAGATTTTGAATATGAAGTACGACGTTATAGTAGTTGGCTTAGGACCGGCTGGAGCAACAGCAGCCTATGAGTTAAGTAAGAGAGGTTTTAATGTCTTAGCCTTTGATAAACAGAAGCACCCCAGGTACAAGCCCTGTGGTGGAGGGCTTACTGCCAAGGTCGAGAAAATTCTGGAGCCGGATTTTAAAAGTGTAGTGGAGAAAACCATCAATAAGGTAAACTTTACTTTCCAGGGAACAGGAGACATTATTGCTGTAAGTAAGCACCCTTTAGTATATATGGTGATGCGGGATACCTTTGATAATTTTCTGGTTGAGAAGGCAAGAAAGGCAGGAGTGGAAATACATGAGCAGGAGAGAGTCAAGCATGTGAAGGAAGGAAAGGATGTGTTTGTGCTGACTGAAAAAAATAGTTATTTTGCTGATATTCTTATCGGAGCTGATGGTGTCAACAGTGTTGTTGCCCACTCTTTAGGACTTAAACCCAAAAGAAGAATAGCATTACTTATAGAAAGTGAGGTTAAAGTCAAATCTGAAGCGCTCAAAAAATTGAACGATAAGGTTGTGTTTGATTTTGGCTCTGTTCCGTATGGTTACGGCTGGATCTTCCCTAAGGCTGATCATCTCTCACTCGGTGTGGGTGGATTGAAGGAGATGATTAAAAATCCTGGGTTATATTATTCAGGGTTTATATCAGACCAGTACTTACTTGATGAAATTGAAAGCGAGCATAAGTTTCATTACACCATCCCGATTTTTAATGGCAGGTCAAGAATCACAAGCTTGCGTAGCATGCTTGTAGGAGACGCTGCTTCTCTTGTAGATCCTTTCCTTGGTGAAGGTATATATTATGCAATACGCAGCGGGCAGATAGCAGCAGAAGTTGTTCAAGGTATACTGAATGGGAATGTTACAACTGCAACTTATCAGGAACGCATAGCTAAGGAGATTTATTCTGAATTCCAGTATGCACGAAAAATAGGCATGGTTTTCTACACCTTTCCAAAAATCGGATACGAACTGCTGAAACGCTATCCTGAATTCTATGAAATAATATTCGATATCGTGAGGGGAGAGGCAAGCTATGAGCAATTATGGAATAAAATGAAAAGCAAAGCAGGAATCGAGATGCTGGCATTTCTTGGACTTCTTAAGACCAGACCTCAGAGTATAGAGGGAGTATATGATTCGATAGCACATCAATACGATTCCTATGCATCATTCTGGAAGAATACTGTTGGAAAAGGAGCATGGAGATATTTTGAGGGATTGTTGCAAAAAAATGTCAAAGATGGGGCAATCGTGCTTGATGCTGGCACAGGTACAGGAGAAGCGATTAAATCCATACTCAATAATTCGAATCCTTCAAAAGTTATTGGTATTGATATCTCCAAAGGTATGCTGAAAATAGCCAGACAGAAAATAAAAGACAGAAGGGTCAGTTTCAGGGTTCAGGATATCTCAACACTTCCTTATCCTGATAGATCCTTTGATGTGGTTACCTGTACATGGGCACTGGAAACCTTAAAAGATCCAAAGAAAGCGGTCACAGAGTTTTTGCGGGTGATTAAAGACGACGGCTACGTAATCTATGTTTTCCACAGCTTGCCAGATGATATTACCGGAAAGCTATACTCGTATTTCCTGGAGCGGCTGCTGAAGAACAAATTCAAGCTAAGATTTCTAACCCCAGAAGAACGCCCCTTCCACAAATGTGGAAGGTCAAGCATAGCCAGTTTTGCAGGAGGACTTATAACAGTTGTGGTGCTTCGGAAATGCTGCAATGTGAATGATGAAACCGCACCGTGTCTTATCAGCGAAGAAGAGATACAGTCAAAGAAGCATACATGACTGGTAATGCAGAGACCAAACAGCTTGAAAAGTATCAGTGCAAGATTGGCGGAATGCAGTGTTCCTTCTGCACAGAGAGCATACAGAAAGCATTACTTCGCATAGAAGGGGTTGAGAAGGTTACTGTTAGTTTGGCACATGAAGAAGCGCTTGTTCAATATGACCCCTCAAAGCTTGAGCCATGGGAAATAGATGAGGTATTACGAGATTTAGGATATTCTGTACAAGACCCGAAGAAAATCCGCACCTTTGAGGAAGAAGATGCTGAAGTAAGAAAAGAAAGAAACAGGCTGCTTGGCTCGGCTATCCTAACCTTTGCAGGAATAGCGTTAATGTCCATGATGTGGCTCGGAATAAAACAGCAATGGTTCGTGCCAGTAATGATAACCTTGGCTTTCGGAAATGTTTTCGGTTTTGGATATCCAGTACTGAGGATGGCTTTTCACTCACTGAGGCAGAGAATCCTGAACCAGCATGTGCTCATGGAGCTGAGCGCCTTCGGAGGAATCGCAGGCGGTTTTACAGGGCTTTTCTTTTTTAATGACTTCCCGGTGGCTGATTTCTTTGCAATCTCCATATTCATAACATCATACCATCTTCTTGGTGGTTATGCTTCACTCAGGGTCAGAACCAGAGCATCTCAGGCAGTTCGCAAACTTCTATCTCTTCAACCACCTACAGCAAGAGTGATCAGAGACGGAAGAGAGGTTGTAGTACCAGTTGAACAGGTTGCAAAAGGAGAGCTTGTACGTGTCAAGCCTGGTGAGAGCTTGCCAGTGGATGGGGTTGTTGTTGATGGCTTCTCAACTGTTGATGAAAGTATAGTTACGGGAGAATCAATACCTGTAGAGAAAACAAAAGGGAGTGAGGTTATAGGAGGCTCTGTTAACATGGCAGGAAGTCTGCTGATTAAGGTAACACGCACTGGCAAAGAGAGCTTCCTGGCTCAGGTGGCGCAATATATAGAGGAAGCGCGTGCTTTGAAGCCTGGCATACTCCAGTTGATAGACGTCGTACTGAGATATTTTGTACCTGGAGTAATTATAACTGCAGTAGCTGGCTTTTTTATATGGAGTCTTGGGCTATGGCTGCTATCAGGACAGCTTGATATACCGAGAGCAGCCTTTGCAGCGTTATCTGCCTTAGTAATGGGTTATCCGTGTGCCCTTGGAATGGCTACACCGCTTGCGATGATAAGGGGTGGACAGACGGCTGCCGAGAAGGGAATACTCTTTAGAAGCAGTGAAGCATTTCACATTTTCAAAGAGATTGATACCATTGTTCTGGATAAGACAGGAACAATAACATACGGAGAGCCAGTTGTAAAGCAAATTCACCCTTTAAATAACTACTCTGTATCAGAGGTTCTAACCTTAGCTGTGAGCGTGGAAAATCTCTCAGAGCACCCTCTTGCTGAGGCAATTGTAAAGAAGGCTAAAGAAAAGGAAATTAAGCCAGGTAAGGTAAGCAGCTTTGAAGCAATCCCTGGCATGGGAGTAAAGGCTTTATTCAACGATAAACCTTTGATCCTAGGTAAGCCTGAATTTCTTTCTTCTTTGGGTATAGCAGTTGATGAGTGGTCGAGATTAATCCAGTCCATGGAGGTAAAGGGGCAGACTGTTGTTGCGATAGGCTATGATGGTAAGCTAACAGGACTGATCGGTCTGGCTGATGCTGTGAAAGAAGATGCGTCTGAAGCAATTGCAAAACTTAAAGAACTTGGAATAGAGCCCATTATTATAACAGGGGATAATGAGACAACCGCTAGTGCAGTAGCTGGAGCAGTTGGAATAGAGAGGGTGTTTGCAAGGGTTCTTCCAGATCAAAAGGCAGATAGAATCAGAGAACTGCAGGAAGAGGGGCATAGAGTAATCATGGTGGGAGATGGGATAAATGATGCACCTGCACTTATGCAGGCAGATATAGGTATAGCCATAGGTGCAGGAACAGATATAGCCATAGAGTCAGCAGATGTTATAATAGTAGGAAATAAGCTGAGTTCAATACTTGATGCATACCATATTGGCAGAAATAGCTATCGTAAGACCAAAGAGAACTTAATGCTTGCCTTCTCTTTCAATGGTGTTGGTGTACCAGCAGCGATAACAGGGCTTGTGCATCCAGTATGGGCTATGGTTGCGATGGCAGCAAGCATAACACTTGTACTTCTGAACTCCTTTGGAAGGAAACCTATTTTTTTCCATTTTTTAAAGCGCAAACTGCATAAATAAATAAGGTAAATAATAGATTGGGTAGAATTATGTCCATAATTGATCTAATGATGGCAGTTTTTTTGATCAACCTACCCTTTGGTTACTGGAGGATCAATACTGTTAGATTCTCAAAGCAGTGGATGATGGCGGTGCATATCCCGGTACCATTTGTGTTTTTATTGAGAATCTTGTCGGGTTTCGGCTGGAAGGTTATACCACTGCTTATAATATCCGATGTGTTAGGTCAGTTAGCAGGCGGAAAGCTGAGAAGCCTGAAGCCTGCTAAGTGAGATCATAGTTTTCCTGATTATTACGTAGGTTTTTGCACCATGGTACAATTGCTATTGATTTAAACAATTTTATCACAAGCGGAAAACTATACATTACCCATGGCAGCTTATGTTCCTTCTCTTAACGTTAATACAAACGATTCTATCATCCTATATTAGGATTAGCTAAATTATACATATTGTTAACCAAATTTATTGATGATATACTTTTTGCTTTAAAAATATGGAACAATTCAATCAGAAATCGTATAAATTTAAAACAAAATCTAGTTAAATAAGATAGAACACACTAGATTATTAGGTGAGAGAAATATGAGAAATAAATTAGTTATTGGAATTTTGGGGATACTGCTGGTATTCGGAGCTGCTGCAGTAGCAAAAAATACGAGCGGTGAACAATCAGAAGATCTGAAAAACCTTGAATGTACTCCAGAGATGATGGAGAACATGTCAGAAAACTGTCCAGGGGAGATGATGGAATCTGGAGCCTGCGAGAATATGATGAACAATGCAAACGCTTGCAGTAGAATGATGAATAACATAACAGAAAGTGATGAAATATCTGATCATTGCGGATATATGTATTCTGACATGGGCTCGATTATGGGTTCTGGCAGTGCAGTCAAGATGACCATGATGATGTAAAATTGCCATATGGAAAATTTATCAAGAAATGAACTTATCAAGACGAGAATTTAATAAAATCGGATGCAAAGTGATTTTAGGAGCGATTAGTGGCACTATTGTTATCGAAAAACTTATTAAAAAAAGCATTGCTGCAAAAAATTCACCACAAGAAGATTATGATTGGAATGGGCATTATTGGGGTTTTGTGGTGGATATGAACAAATGTATTGGATGTGGGAGGTGCGCATATGCCTGCAAGCTTGAAAACCATGTTCCTTTTGATGAGCCTTGGTACAGGACATGGGTTGAAAGGTATAGGATTAAAAAAGATGATGATATGGTAATAGATTCGCCTGATGGAGGTATCTACGGGTTTGAAGATGATATTCCTGCTGAAAGAATAAAAAAGTCCTTCTATGTCCCTAAGTTATGTAATCATTGCGATAATCCACCATGTGTTCAGGTCTGTCCGGTTGGAGCTACTTATTTGACAAAAGATGGAGTTGTTCTTGTGGATTATGATTATTGTATAGGATGTAAATATTGTATCATGGCATGTCCTTATGGTGCTAGGTATTTCAATACTAAAGAGAGCCCACATCACAAACCCCACCCTACATTAGGTGGTGGTGTTGCTGATAAATGCACATGGTGCTATCACAGAGTAACAAAAGGACTTCTGCCTGCGTGTGTCCAGGCATGCCCTGTTGGAGCAAGGGTATTTGGAGACCTAAAAAATGAAGACAGTGCAGTAAATAAAATATTGAATACTGAGAGAATCAATGTTCATAAACCTGAATTAGGAACAAGACCCAAGGTATATTATGTAGGATGGGACAGAGCAGTGCGATAATTGTGTTCATGCAAAAAGTGAAAGTAGAGCAAGAAAAAGAAGCAAAATCTTTTTCATTGTTTATGCAGGTTGTTTCTATGATACATATTTAAAAAATCTGCAGCTTCTTTTTTTATTCTATAATATCTATATTTTGATTGATAGTAAGAGCTGACTACACCATGCTTCTTCATAATAGAGAGGTGATGTGATACCAGATTCTGTTTCTTTTTAAGAATCGAAATTATCTCAAGTACACAAAGATCGCCTTTATTTAATAAGAGGGCAATTTTTATCCTCAAAGGATGACTAAAAACTTTGCAAAGATTACTAATCTCGATTATTCTATCCTTTGAACTTGTTAACTCACTTTCAAGCATGTTCTTCCACTCCTTCCTGATATTCTTATCCATGGGACAGCATTTCATAAATATGGTATATGTGAGATATCATATCAAGTTTTCTTGATATTCGAGTTGTATGTTTATAATATAGCATTTAATATTCCATGAAAGAAATGCCACACCACATAGGAGCTGACAGCCTTGGCATAGTAAGTAGATACCTCACTTTATGGATTCTTCTTGCCATGGTAATTGGGGTTAGCTTAGGAGCTATATATCCTGAAATCGCTGTTATACTGGATAAAGTGAGAATCGAGGAGGTCTCACTTCCTATAGCTATTGGGCTTATCTGGATGATGTATCCTCCCCTTGCTGGTGTGAGATATGAGGAACTCTCAAGAATGAAACAGCAGGGAAAAGCCTTAGTTTTTTCTCTTATCCAGAACTGGGTTTTGGGTCCTCTGCTCATGTTTGCCCTTGCATGGATTTTTCTTCCAGATCTTTTAGAATATCGCATAGGTTTGATACTCATCGGTCTTGCAAGATGCATTGCGATGGTGCTTGTATGGAACATGATTGCAGGAGGGGATAATGATTTATGCGCTGTTCTTGTGGCTTTGAATTCTGTTTTTCAGGTGACACTGTACTCGGTTCTCGCATACATATTTATAACAGTATTGTCATCATGGGTTGGTGGTGCAGGAGCGGGTGCAGTTGTGGATATCTCCATGCTACAGGTCGCAAAAGCGGTATTCATCTATCTTGGAATTCCCTTTATTGCAGGTATACTGACACGAACAACTCTGGTAAAAAGAAGGGGCAAGCAATGGTATGAGGGGTATTTTATGAAAAAGCTTGGCCCTACTGCGCTTATAGGATTATTATTCACCATCGTAGTTATGTTCTCTTTGAAAGGAGAGAAGATTGTTGAACTACCTTTAGATGTTCTTAGAGTGGCGATTCCACTGCTTGCCTATTTTGTCATAATGTTTGGAATGTCGTTCCTCATGTCACACTGGCTTGGATTTTCCTATGAGACTTCTACAACACTGGCATTCACCGCAGCAAGCAACAATTTTGAGCTTGCGATTGCAGTAGCTGTGGCAGTGTTTGGGATAACTTCTGGTCAGGCATTTGCCACTGTGGTTGGACCTCTTATCGAGGTTCCTGTGATGCTATCCTTGGTGCATGTTGCAAAAAGATTAAGCACTTATTGGTTTTATTTACCATAATGACTGCGTAATGATTTTTCGCTCATCTCCATATCTCATCGAAACATTATTCTGCTCAACATTTGATAAAAATTACTGAAGCATAGCTGAAGCGGCGCCTTAGAAAAAAGAATTTAGTAATGTAGATTTTTAATGCACCAGCTTCAGTGGGTTACTGCATTTATGCAAATGGAAAAGTAAGTTTAAGGTTGTTCCACTGACGCTGAATAACTATCTATCCTCGATTGATTCCATGAGAACCCATTCCTTCAACTTTACATCTATCGTAAACTATATATGTACTTTACATCTATTGTAAAGTTAAGAGATATCATATGTAAGGAGAGGATAGGATAGTGAATAAGAAACAAAAGAATATGCTTGGCATTGGCATAATATTTTTATTAATTATCTACATGGGTATTATAAGTTTTAGCAATGCTCTTTCTTTTTACTATGAAGTAAGCGAGTTTCTGGAGGTAGCGGATTCCTTAGAAGGAAAAATTGTGAATGTAAACGGTACAATAGTAAAAGGTTCCACAATATGGGAACCTGAAAAAGCTAGGCTTACATTCAATCTTACAGATAATAATGCTACCATTACAGTAGTGTCAAATAACGGGATGCCTGGCAATTACAAAGAGGGAATCCCTGCAGTTGTGACAGGATATTTCATAAATAATACTCTTCAGGCAACCAAGATTGTCACCAAATGTCCATCAAAATATGGCGGAGATATCGAGCATGGGGAACATAACGAATCATAAAAGAGGATTAATATGGATTTAGGTGAAATAACATTAACTATTGCATTGTTCCTGAGCATATATGCAATTCTAGCTAACATATTCGGGATCTGGAAAAAGAAAAATGAACTTTTTGACAGTGCAAGGATTGCTATTATCGGAATTGCGTTGTTAATCACAATTGCCTCAATCTGGCTTTTTAATCTCTTTGTCACACGGAACTTTCAGTACGAATATGTGGCGATATACAGCAGCATGGATTTACCTATGGCTTATACAATCTCAGCATTCTGGGCTGGTGCTGATGGTTCGTTGCTACTCTGGACATGGTTTATAGCGATTTATATTGCGGTTATCTCTGCGAGAGGTAAATCCTATGATAACCTCATGAAACATGCAATGATAATAATCCTTGCCACCCTTACCTATTTCCTTTACATGCTGATTACAGTATCCAATCCTTTCAGAAGGCTGGATTTCATGCCTGTGGATGGTAATGGGTTAAATCCACTGCTTCAGGATCCAGGGATGTTTTTCCATCCACCAACGCTTTTCTGGGGTTATGCAGGCGTGATAATCCCCTTTGCCTTAATGATCTCAGGGGTCTACCTTGCAGATGATACATGGGTATATAGAGCAAGACGCTGGGCACTCTGGGCATGGCTGGGATTGTCCCTAGGTAATATGTTCGGAAGCTACTGGGCATACACAGTGCTTAACTGGGGTGGCTTCTGGGGATGGGATCCTGTTGAGAACGCCTCATTTTTGCCATGGCTCACTATGACGGCATTCTACCACAGCACAATGATACAGGAACGCAAAGGAGGGATGAAGTTCTGGAATATCCTGCTTATCCTTTTCACATGGGAGCTTGTGGTTTATGGAACATTACTCACAAGAAGCGGGATAATAGCCTCTGTCCATACATTCGGAGAATCTGTAACCGCACCTTATTATATCAATTATATGATTGTGGTGTTAGCAGGTACGTTGGCACTTATAGCGTGGAAATATGATTCGATAAAAAGCAGGAAAATCTTTGAATCCTTTGTCTCAAGGGAGGCAAGTTTTCTGTATAATAACTGGATATTCACCGCATCTGCTGTCTCAGTATTGTGGGGAACCACATATCCTTTGCTCTCAGAAGCATTCCGGGGTTACAAGGTGATGGTTGGTCCGAGCTTCTATAACCAGGTGAATGTACCGCTTGGCATAGCTCTTCTTTTTCTCATGGGTATATGTCCTCTAATAGCATGGAGAAAAGCATCCATATATCACCTGAAACGAAACTTTGCCAAACCACTCATGATAGCTGTGATAGCTGTGATTATTGCCTTTGCTCTGGGAATTCGAGATGTGTATGCTCTGGTTGCTGCCATTGCAGGTGGTGTAGTTGTAGTATCAACACACCTTCTAGACATATTCAGGATAATAAAGAGGCAGAAGAAGGTTGAAGATAGGGGATTCTTTGGAAATGTTTACAGAGCGTTCTGGAACAACAGGAGAACTTTCGGTGGCTACCTGTGTCATATTGCAGTTCTTATGATAATTATCGGCGCCACTGGAGCAGTGGTATATGAGAAGGAAAAAACATTGAATATGCGGATAGGCGAAACCTATAGTTTAGGTGACTATGACTTCACTCTTACTAAAATAGATATATACACCAAAAACAACAAACAAGTAACCTCTGGTGTTTTTGATGTTTACAGGGATGGAAGAAAGGTCTTAAATGATGCTGAGGCAAGGATGTATTATTACCCCAAGCAGGATAGCACCAATGTTAAACCCATGGCATACCGGGTAGGAGTGGATGATATCTACTTTTCAGCACAGGCGTTTACTGATAATAGCGTTATAGTTAGAATCAAGATAATGCCCATGATGTTCCTCATGTGGATAGGAGGATTCTATGTTCTTATTCTTGGAATATTGATATGTATATCAACAGATATAAAACACAGAACCTTTAGAGGAAATATACTAAACAAAAATATCAAAAAAGATGGAGGTGAACAATGAAATATAAAATTGTTATGTTATTTTTCCTAACAATGTTTGTTTCCCCTGCAATAGCTGTTACAGAGGAAGAAATCACATCAAACCTGAATTGTCCTGATGTGGGAGGATGCACCATGATAGCTGCTGATTGTTCGTGTGAAAGTGCCCTTGAGATAAAAGAAAAAGTTCGTGAAATGCTTGCTCAAGGTATGTCTGAAAAGCAAATATATAAAAAACTTGTGGCTGAATATGGTAGAGGTATTCTTGCAACTCCGCCGAAAGAAGGGTTTGACTGGATAGTGTGGCTGGCATTGCCTGCAGGTGTTATTATGGGTGGTGTTATTATCTATAGGATAAGTAAGAAAAGAATGGATGAGGATGAGATATTTGAATATGAATATCAGAAATTCTTGCATGAGCGTGGATTATGAACAAGCTATTAATATTAATAATCTTTTTTATATTCAGTAATGTTGTTTCAGCAGCAGAAATCAGCGGTGTTGTTGCTTCTTATGATAAAAAGCTATCTGGTGTAGAAGTCACCCTGAGCAAGATAAACAGAACTACCCAGAGTGATGAGAGCATAACAGGGGTGGTTTATAATTTTGTGCCGCTTACAAATACTACAACGGATAGAAGAGGGAGCTTCGTTTTCAAAAACCTTAACCAAGGAGAATACCGAATTAATGTAACCTACAATAACATTACCTTTGGAGAAAATGTTCTTCTTGAAGACAAAGCGGTTGTGAATTTCAATCTTTCAGGAACAATAGATGGTTATGTTCTAAAAGCAAACAATACCCTTGAAAACATACCTGTAAGACTCATTGATATGACTGGAATTGAGATAACAAGTACTCTTACCAACAACAACGGGAAATACTCATTTAATAAGGTTAATTCTGGTAGTTATATCCTTGAGATCATATACGAGAATGTATCCTATGCGCAACTGGTAAATACCTCTCAAAGCGCCAATTTTACAGTTTATGATACCACAAAAGACGCAAACATCATCAGCGTAGCTATTGACCACATAATCCTTTCCCGCGCTCTGGAAGGAATACAGGTTGATGAATACGTTGAATTCATTAACTCAGGTAATAAAGTTTTTTTCAGTAAAGATCGAACATGGCTTGGCATTTCAACACCTCAAGACATAACACGTTTCCAAACTGAGGTCATGGAGTGCTGTCTTGTGAGGGAAAAAGACGTTGCTTGGGTAGATCCCATGAGACCTCTCAAACCTGGTGAAAGGTACAGCACCCAGATATCATATATCTTTAATCCCAAATCAGAACCGGTATTTTTTAATAAAGTTATGATCTACAATACCTCGTATATTTCAATCCTATCTGAAAAGAACAACGGATTTGGAATTGAGAGCAGATATGCCAAAAAAGAAATAGTTTCAGAAGGGGGGAAGGAATTTGAGGTGCTTACTTTCATGAACGTACCTCAGGGTCAGCTCTTAAGCACGAGGATAACTGGTTATGTTCCTGTACAAAAAAATAAAGAAGAATTTAATTATTTTATCCCTGTGCTGGCAGCACTAATTATCGGAGCTGTTTCATATCCCTTGATTAGAAATAAGATTAAAAAGAGAAACAGGGTAATTACCTCTTCATCATCAGATGATGAACCAGAAAGAGTGGATGAAATCTCTCAAATTAGTATTGCAGAGAGTAGTGGTAGAGATATTCATGAGATGTCATTTGACGAATTGATGGCTGAAAAAAATTCAATATTTGAGGCGGTCTTGGCTCTTGATAATGATTTCAATGCTGGAAATATCTCTGAAAGAGAGTACAAAGAACTCAAGAAAGAGTATAAACAAAAGGCGATTCTGGTTTTAAATCAAATAAAAGAGTTAGTATCGAATCTTGATCTTTCACAGCCTTCACACATACTTGAAAAGATAATCGCTCATGTGGATGATATAGAGGTTCTTGAGAATATGTTAGAGCGAGAGATAAAAGGTGAAAACAGAGATGAGATTAAAAAGATGATCGAGGAGAGGATTGAGGATATAGAGCGTGGTGAGTGATTCAGGAAACTGCAAAGCTCCCAATCTAAACTTCTGCTATGAAGGGTGTCGGAAAACAGATGTTCAAAATAATTTTAATACTGATGATTGTTCCACTTAAAGTAATTGCAGCTAATGATATTACCTCTAACATTACATGCCTTTGTGAATGTAGCATGACTCTATCAATATGTGACTGCCCTACCGCAGTACAGCTTAAAAATGAAGTAATTCTGATGAAAGAAAATGGTTTTTCAGAAAATCAGATATTTAAAGTTCTTCAGACAGAATACGGTATGGAAATTCTTGCACCCGATAACACCAGCAATACACTATTATGGGTAGTTATATTCACTCTCCTTATACTGGCGTTTCTTGGATACCTTGCTACCAAAAAACCAAATTCTGATATTCCTGTTTCAAACAAAAAACAGCATGAGCAGAGGTTTGAAGAAGAATATCATAAATTTGTTTCTGAAATGGAGGAAGTGTGAAGCTTGCCATAAGGTTGGTGGTATTCATGATATTTTATTTCATAAGTACTGCATCCTCTCAGATTTTTGCAGATGAAAAAAATATTTCTGGAATTGAAATCGAAGAAGATAATTCAATTAGTGGACATAAATTGAGTGGTCAGAGCTATATACGGGTTATCATAGATCATATTTTTATCTCAAGAAAAAATAATTCTCTTGAGGTTTCAGAGATTGTTGTATTCAGGAATGAAGGCACTGAGATTTACATTCATGACAATCACACCTTTTTTGTCATATCAACTCCTCAAGAGATAACTAATATAAAAACTGATGTGATGGAGTGCTGCCTTGTGGAAAAAGAAGGTGTGGTACTTGTAGACCTCATGAAGCCAATGATGCCAGGGGATAGTTTTGAAATGAGAATATCATACACACTTTCTACACAGGGCTCAGAATATGTGTTTAAAAAAGATGTAATCTACAATACTACTTCTTTAACCATATTCGTTAATAAAAATAGTGGAATAAGTGTTGAAGGAGCATCTAAGTTAACGCTTCAAGGAGATGAGTTTGAGGTTATTTCTTTTAAGCATCTTAAAATCGGAGAAACTGTAAGTATTCCTATTCAAATGATTGAAGAATCAAGCAAGTTATATGCTGGAATTGGTTTGATCTTTTTATTTTCAATGGTTTACATTTTCAGGAAAAAAATCATGAGAAAAGAGTACACTCTGGAAGAGCTTGAGCTTGAGAAGAAAAAAATATTCCAGGCGATTCATGCATTTGAAAAACATGCAGGCAATACGGCGCGCGCAGCTGATAATTTTGAATTGATCAACCAG
>CAZCRM010000025.1:0-14673 GCA_964501085.1 uncultured Methanosarcinales archaeon
ACATCTTGCAAGCAGGCAAAAATACTTCTTTTATTATACTTTGTTATATCATGATTTATTAGTGTACAATTTTAATCTTTTATATGTTCCGATGAAATATAGAGATGAGCGAACCGTTAAAACTCCACAGCCTCTTTTACCATCCTCTGTTGAAGAAATTAAACATAGTAAAACTAATCAGAGTTAACTTAATGCTTATAAATAAATCTGCCAAAACTCCACACTCTCCGTCACATCCATCACCATTAACCTATGTGAGGGTGGTTAGAGAGATTAACGCCCAGAACGCCTCCGTTAGTGGCTACGAACTTTGAAGTTCATGGTAGGTAAACTACTACTTGCGTTCAGAATATAAAAAAATAGCATCCTCTGTGGAATTCTTCGTCGCTTTGTTCTTAAACAAACAATGGAACAACCTTAGATTTGCCAGCGAAGCTGGCGCCTGAAAAAATAAATTCTTTTTAAAATGCGTTTTCACTTTGCATTCAGACTACTGTTTCTGCTCATGGCCCATGTATATCCCTGTGCTCTTCTGTTACACCATGATGTTCCACAGGTAACTCAATCTCGCATATCTCAGGAGCACCTTTCTCATTATAATGCAGATTCCATTTCCTGCACACCCACATCTGAAGCTTGTTTATATCCTCATCACTCATATGTTTGAACCTCCCCTGCATCATCAGATACTCCCTCACCCTTTTCATCTTTCTTGGCTTGAAGGTAATCCTCTTTTCTCCATTCTCAACCTCATAAAGAGTCCACATCCCACTCTCCACCGCTAATTTTGAGATTTCAATGGTTTTGGCAGGGTTAATCTTCCAGCCTGGAACGCAAGGAGTAAACATATGGAGAAATCTAAATCCTTTGATGCTTTTTGCCTTCTCAACCTTACGTATGAAATCAAGAGGGTATCCTACTGATAAAGTAGCATAATAAGGTATTTCATGAGCAATCACTATCTCATCCAGATTTTTCTTGAAGGTTCTGTTGCCTTTGATTTTTTTACCTACTGGTGTAGTGGTGGTCCACGCCCCAAAAGGTGTACCCCCGCTCCTCTGTATGCCTGTATTCATATATGCCTCGTTATCAAGGCAGATATAAAGTACATCATCGTTACGCTCTGCCGCTCCTGACATGCTCTGAAGACCGATATCATACGTCCCTCCATCTCCTGCAAACCCGACCACGTTAACCTTTTTTCCCTTCATCTCGTAAGCTGCTTTTATGCCTGCTATGCACGCCCCTGTATTCTCAAAGGCTGTATGGAAGAAAGGAACCTTCCATGCACTGTAAGGAAAGGTGGTTCCGAATACAACAGCACAGCTTGCTGGTACATATACTATAGTTTCTTTGCCAAGTATGCGTATGGCATTCCTTATAGATATGGCAACACCACACCCTGGGCAGGCAGTATGCCCTTGTGTGAACAGGTTCTCATCAGGCAGGTCTTTTAATCTCATAACTCTCGCCTCTGGTATCGTGCCAGTACACCATTTCTTTTGAAGCCTTTAAGGTAATCTCGAACATCCTCTTTATCACTTCCTCAGTCACATCCCTCCCTCCTATACCTGCTATATGATTGATTATGGGTATACTCATACCATATAAAGCTGACCTTACCTCACAGAACACAGGTCCTCCGCCATTATAAGAAACAGAGCGGTCAAAAACCCCGACTGCATTAACCTCAGATAATACCTCTCTCAACTCCTGAGATGGAAAGGGTCTGAAGAAGCGGAGCTTGACAATCCCCACTTTCTTTCCTTCCTTTCTAAGCTCATCCACAACCTTGCGTGCAGTACTTGTGACAGTGCCAAGGGTGATTAAAGCGACCTCGGCATCCTCCATGCAATAGGTATCGATTAGCCCTCTGTAATCCCTCCCAAAAACTCTATAAAACTCATCATTTACTTTTTTTATCACCTGTTTTGCAGATTCCATGGCTTGCATGGTTTGTCTCCGTATTTCCATGAAATACTCAGGTGGCATTAATGCACCTATCATGGCAGGTTTATCAGGGTCTAAAAAAATTTCAGGTTCATATGGGGGAAGGAAAGCATCAACTTGCTCTTGTTCTGGAACCTCTACGGGTTCAACGGTATGAGAAAGCAGAAAACCATCCAAGCAGGGCATTATTGGTAGAAGAACCTCCTTATTCTCAGCGATTTTATAAGCCTGAATCACCATATCCAAAGCTTCTTGATTATCCTCCACATACATCTGAAGCCAGCCAGAATCTCTCTCTCCCATGGAATCATTATACTCGCACCATATTCCTGGAGGCGTGGACAGGCTTCTGTTAACATTCACCATCACCACTGGCAGGCGTAAAGGTGCTGTTGCGTATAGCATCTCATGCATAAACGCAAGTCCTTGAGAGGCTGTAGCAGTGAACACCCTTGCTCCAGAAGCAGAAGCTGCAGCAGCTGCACTTAACACGCTATGTTCAGACTCCATGGTAAGGAATTTGGCATGCATCTCTCCATCGCTGACAAACTCGGCTATATGTTCAACAATAAGGGTTTGTGGGGTTATGGGGTAGGCAGGCACAACCTCTACCCTACAAAGCTTTGCACCTATTGCAACAGCATGATCCCCTGTGATCACTTTTTTCATACCCTTGCCCTCACCATCCTGATGGCATTCACAGGACATTCATTGGCACATATTCCACAGCCTTTGCAGTAATCATAGTTTGTCACAAGGTCTCCCTTTTCTGTAATCCTTATGATGCAACCTTCTGGACAGAAGAACCAGCAAAGCAAACACATGGTGCATTTCTCTCTGTCCCGCAAAGGACGAAACACAGCCCACCCTTTAACCTTGTTCTCGATAAAACTTCCTGGGCCAATCAAACCAGCATCTACTTTAGCTTGTGTAAGCGCACCTCCAACAGGAAGTTCTTGGTATGAAGGAAGCCATTTCTTTCTAGGCTCAAGCTTTTTTATTCCTTTGCTTGTACCAAGTATGGTGTTATCATAGGCTGTTCTTGCAGCCATCGCATTTTTCTCTCCCACCCTCTCTCCCAGTTTTTCTCCGAATCTGCTTTTAATAGCCTTCTCAATAGCTTCAATACTGATAATCCCTGTAGCCTTAGCAAAAGCTCCGAGAATAGAGGTGTTGGTTATAGGGGCATTAAGAATTTCAAGAGCTATGGAAGTGGCATCTACTGCTGCTGTTGTGACCTCTATACCAAGGTCAATCTCTTCAGGCTTATCTTTGGAGTTTATAACCACGATACCTTGAGGTTTCAGACCTGACACCACATCTATGGTTTCTAAGAGAGTATCGTCAAGCACCACAACACAATCAGGAGCATATACCTGGGTTTTGCTTAAGATTTTGTTTTTGTCTATTCTGGTAAAAGCAAGAACTGGCGCTCCTCTCCTTTCTGCACCGAAAAAAGGAAAGGCTACCGCATAGTTACCTTCAATTACAGCAGCCTCTGCTAGGGTTTGGGCAGCCATGACTGCTCCCTGCCCGCCTCTGCCATGAAAGCGCACCTCGAACATGCTACTCACAGGCACCTGGGAGCAAGGAATCTCTACAGTAACTACACAGGATTCTTGGAAGACCTTTCTTTAATATCTTTACAGGCACTGGATATCCACCTTCCCAGATGGGAAGGTCTACTCGAATGGCATGCCTCATGCATAAACCCATGCCACATGTGATGCATATGGCAACAGCTTCTTCATCCACACCACTCTCAGCACATTGATAACACTTCAGCATGAACATCACCAGTTCTCTTTCAGAGCTTCATGGCATGGCTTGCATAGAATTCGCTTAAGCTTTTCAATATCTTTTTCTAACCTCACAGGATAATCACCTTTCCATACAGGGGTTTCTTCCCTTATCGCATGCTCCATACACACACCCATGCCACATACAATGCATATAGCAACAGCATCCACATCCTTTCCTACCTTAGCACAAAGATAACATTTCAAATTATCCACTCTCCATGGCTTCCTCTCCTCTCAGAAGACCTTCCTTTATCAGCAAATCGCTCCTCACCTTATGAATCTCCTCAACCTTCTGACCCAGAATATATCTAATCTCCTTCACCAGTTCGTTCAGCTTGATTCTAGAGCAAGTTTCGCCTCTGGTAATACCACTTACAATAGCCACAACAGTACCTTCAGTTTCAGGTTTTTTGGGCTTAACATATTTTGTTTTGATCCCTGCTTTAGCAAAATCCTCAAAGTCTATGGGATACTCGCATGCTATAACCGCAGGTATATTTACATATTTCAGAATCTTCTTTGTTTTCAGAACCACATGAGAATTAACATTTCCTAAGTGTATCAGCACAATCTTATGCCTGGCTATTTGATCTATTTCCTTTGCAGTTATTCCAAACTTAGGTCCATATCCTCTTGAAGAAGCAGAAGCACCTAATTCATCCATGGGAATGCCTGCACCAGCCTCAAGCACAAGCACGCTCACCTGTATCCCCTCTCTTCTCAGCCCATAGGTGATCTCACACACTGGCTTAGTGATGTGCCTTCTTCCAGGGGTCATGGCAACAGCAACCACATCAGGTCTAGCAGCCTCAGATATAGTGCCACGCTGGGCTATTCCACCACCTCGCCCCAATCCCATGGCTTCTCTGCAATCCACTACTTGCGTTTCCCTACCAAACATGTTTATTTTCCAAGTATGGTCTGCCAGGTATCAGCATGACCCTCTTCATCTGAAAGAATTTCCTCAAGCATACGTCTTGTGGTTGTGTCATTCTCTTCCTCAGCAAGCTTGATATGTTCTTTATATTGCTTAATAGCAGCATTCTCTTTATCAAGGTCATCCTGAATCATCTTTTTAAGGTCTCCTCCTTCTACAATTGGAGAAGGAACCTTTGTTGGTGTCCCACCCAAATATACAATACGTTCAGCAAGCATCTCAGCATGTTTCATCTCATCTATTGCAACTTCTTTAAATATGCTAAGGATAGAAGGACTCTCCATTCCCTTGCCTTCGTAATGGTGCTTCATATACTGTATTATAGCACTTAGCTCATCCGCTCTATCTTTATTCAACGCATCTATGATTTTTTGACTCATATTTGTCCACCAAACATTGAATGAACATCACCATATTTAATCGTTTAGTTAGGGTTAGTCACACCCATGCTCTTGTCCTTTTGGCTCTTTGCCTTTCAATAGCTCAAGAGCTTTCTTGCAAGTAGCCACTCCAGGTGCTCCAGAAGTGATGAATATCACATTAAGAGTTTCCATGATTTCCTCATAGGTTGCACCATGATGTAATGCACTTCTCATCTGCGAAACACAGCATGGCTCACATCTCTGGGATGCTACCACTGCCAGAGACATCAACACCTTCACCTTTGCAGAAAGTGCTCCATCCTTTTGTATAGCCTCTTCGCACTTTCTATACTGGGTTAATAGCTCAGGATTCATTTCTTCAAGCGTTTTTAGAATCTCTGGTGTGAACCCCATACTCTTCTCAATATCCTCTATTATTTTCTTATGCTCCATTCTTAATCACACCTTTATGTTTGTATAACATAGATTTAATTCTTTCTGTCAGTATATCTACGAAAGCGTTTTTTCAAGTGGATTTATTGTTATTATTTACATCATAACAGGGAATTTTTTTAATATCAACTATAGAAAAAGAAAATAAATAGGTTATGACAATATAAGCAAGAGATGAAACTCAAGGCACATATTGTATCCCGTGGAAAAGCACAAGGAGAGGCTATTGTTACCTCACAATCCCTATCCTTTCTGGGAAGCATCGACCCAAAAACAGGGATTGTGATTGAAAAAGCACATGAGCTTGAAGGGGAATGCATAAAAGGTAAGGTACTGGTGTTTCCCAAGGGCAAAGGCTCTACGGTTGGCTCATATGTTATTTATCAGCTGAAAAAAAATGGCACAGCACCCTGTGCCATGATAAACATCAAAACAGAGCCCATCGTTGCGGTAGGTGCCATTATTTCCAGCATACCCCTTGTTGACAAAGTAGAAAAAAATCCAGTCAGGGTGATAAGAACAGGTGATAGGGTTATGGTGGATGCTGTTGAAGGATATGTGATTGTATGAAAGCGAAAAATTAAAACTAAATTTTTGTTACCATACCTTGCCTATATGATCAAACCCAACTCAATCCTCGAAATAAGCACTGGTGCGCACTCAAAGCTGTACGAGAAGAGAGGTGATGAATGGAGCCTTTATGTGGGAATAGATATTGATATGAAGCTATGCATGCAGGCAAAGAAACAGGGGCTTGAGATGGTGTGCTGTGATGCCTTTAACCTACCTTTTAAACCCAAGTCATTCCAGGATGTGTATATCCAGTGCTTCACAGCTCTGCTTGAAAAAGGCGCATTTAAAGAAGCATTTCAGAAAAGTGATTACGATGATTTCTGTGAGTTCATGGGGAATGAGATTGACTATGCATGGCAGATTATTGACCCCTTCTATGAATTACTGCTGGAATGCAAGCAGGTGAGTGAGCACATCATATGCTTGCCCTCATGTCATCTTGAAATGAACAAGTACCTTATAAACGCAGTTAAGAATCTTCCAAGTGTAACAATTGATGTGGATTATGCGAGAAACTGGGGAAACAAGGAACATGCATGTGTCATGTACTTAGATATCGACTGCACCATTTATCTTTAGGTTGTATAATATTATACCATGGTTCGTGTACTCGCTACAGGAACGTTTGATATCCTTCATCCAGGGCATCTGCTTTATCTTTCAGAGGCAAAAGCATTAGGGGATGAACTCTATGTAATCGTTGCCCGTGAATCCATGATCAAACACAAACCAAAACCCATCATACCTGAGAAGCAGAGGCTTGCAATGGTACAAGCACTTAAAATCGTAGATAAAGCAATACTTGGAAGCGAGAAGGATATGTTTGAGCCTTTGCATGATATAAAACCAGATATCATAGCGCTTGGTAAGAACCAGTTTTTTGATGAGAATAAGCTTGAGGTTGAATTAAAGCGTCATGGTATAAATGCAAAGGTGGTGAGAATACAAGCATTTGAGGAATGCGAGCTATGTAGCAGTGCTGCAATTATAAAGAGAATCGTTGAGCTCAATAAATAAAAGACTTACACACATCAGATAGAGGGCAAACATTGCATCTTGGAGCTATTGGTTTGCATATCTCTTTTCCAAATCTTACAAGAAGATGGTTAACATATAGCCAGTGTTTTTTGGGTAATATCCTACATAATTCCATCTCAGTCTCATCAGGTGTTTTTGTGTTTACCAATCCAAGCCTGTTGGAGATTCGATGTACATGGGTATCTACAGCAACAGCATCCTTACCAAACCCATAGATAAGCACACAGTTTGCGGTTTTTCTACCCACCCCTGGTAATGAAAGCAGGGTGTCTATATCCTCAGGTACGTTATCATTAAATTTCTCATGAATCACCATAGCAATATGCTTTATGCGCTGTGCTTTCACACGATAGAAGCCTACATTACGAATAAGCTTCTCTATTTCCTTAATATCTGCATTAGCAAGCTTTTCTGGTGTGTTATATTTTAAGAATAACTTCTCTGATGCGATCGCTGTTGTTTCATCACGGGTACGCTGGGAAAGCACAGTGGTGATCAGCACCTTAAAGGGGTCAGAGGCATGCAGTTTGGTAGGATATAGGCGTTTCAAACGTGATATTATTATACCAATCATTCTGCATAATAAACATTCTGCGTAAAATATTTCTTTTCCTACTACGTCTATCATCTATCTCATGGTTACAGAATGTAGAGAATGCAAGGGTATAGGGTTTTTTGTTATTGAGGAGAGGGAATGTCCTGAATGCAAAGGCTCTGGAAAAACCAAATCTATAGCTCTTGATAGGCTCTCAGAGAAAGACCTCAGCAGTCTCATGCAGGGAGACATGAAATGCAATAGATGCAGAGGTAGTGGGAAGATATCAGTAACCCAGCCCTGCAAAACCTGTGCAGGTATGGGGCGATTCTCCACATGCATAGTATGTGGAAAACTCATTAGTGAGAACAAAGAACTATGTGATAGCTGTGCCAAGAAACCTCATGTATATGTGCTAGGTCCTGAATGCGACCTGCAGGAGCTTGAGGTGGGGAAGGTGTACCAAGGTGTGGTGCAGGGACATGCGAACTTTGGTGTATTCGTGGATTTAAATCCTCAACTTAGAGGACTTATTCATTCAAGCAGTATCAATTTCAGACCTAACATAGGTGATAAGCTCCTTGTGGAGATAAAGCATATAGCCTCAAATGGCAATATAGAGCTTGTTCCAAGAAGTTTTAAGGAATACCAGATAATTGAGGTGGAAAAAAAGCTACCACGAAAGAAAACCACAGAGCTTTCAAAGTATATTGGCAAGCTAATCCATATCTCTGGTGAGGTTATTCAGATAAAGCAGACAGGTGGACCTACAATATTCACGGTTTCTGATGAAGCTGGTACGGTTCAGTGTGCAGCCTTCGAGAAGGCAGGAGAACGAGCCTATCCAGAGATTCGCTCAGAAACTATAGTGAAAATAATCGGCGAGCCATTTATGCGCAACGGTAGTGTGCAGGTTGAGATTCGCTCCATGAAGCAACTCTGGGGTAAGGAAGCAACAAGTATTAAAGAGAAGATCGAGGAAGCCATTGATGCCAGAGCAGAGCCTTATGATGTTGAGTTTCTTGTGAAGAGCGAGGTACTTGAGAAGTTAAGACCTAGGATGAGAAACGCCGCAAAGTGTATACGAAAAGCGGTGTTCACCTCCCGCCCCATAATCATACGTCATCATGCAGATGCTGATGGTATTTCCTCTGCTATAGCTATCGAGAGAGCTATCCTGCCTCTCATCAGAGAGGTAGGTGGAGCAGATGCTGAGTATTATTTCTACAGACGTTCACCCTCTAAAGCACCGTTCTATGAAATTGAGGATGTAACAAAGGATTTAAATTTTGCCCTTGAGGATCAGAGCAGGTTCGGACAGAAGATGCCTCTTGTTGTGCTTATGGATAATGGAGCAACAGAAGAGGACATGCCTGCTATAAAGCAGGCTATAATATATGGTATGGATGTTGTGGTTATTGACCACCATCACCCTGACGGGACAATAGATTCTATAGTAGTGGAGCATGTGAATCCTGTATATGCAGGCGGAGATTACGGTATTACCACAGGCATGATAGGTACAGAGATTGCACGCATGATTAACCCAGAGGTATCAGAGGAGATAAAACACCTGCCTGCTGTTTCAGCGGTTGGAGACCGTTCAGAAGCACCTGAAGCTGAGCTTTATATTTCGCTTGTGGCTGAGAAGTATACTTACGAAGACCTTAAGAATATAGCACTCGCCCTTGACTACGAAGCATTCTGGCAGAGATTCAACGATGGACGTGGAATCATGAATGATATTCTCAATCTCGGCTCTAAGACAAGGCATCAGCAGATTGTTAAGCTTTTATGTGACCAGGCAAACAAGGCAATAGAGGAGCAGATGGAGGCATCTCTACCCAATGTAAAGACTCAGAAGCTTGCAAATGGTGCTGTGCTGAATGTTATTGATGTGGAGAACTATGCCCACAAGTTCACCTTCCCTCCTCCAGGAAAGACCAGTGGTGAGATACACGACAGGATGTGTGCCAAATATGATGGCCCTGTTGTGACCATAGGATATGGGCCTGATTTTGCTGTATTGCGGTCAAGAGGGGTGAAAATGAATCTACCAAAGCTGGTGAAGGAGCTACGGGAGGAAATCAAAGGAGGCGGGGTGAGTGGAGGAGGGCATCTTGTGGTTGGAAGCATCAAGTTTGTGGAAGGCATGCGAAAGGAAGTACTCTCAAGACTGGCTGAGAAGATAGGAAATGCGGAGATTGAAAGTTAGCAAGAGATGTGTGGGGTGTGCTCAATGCGCAGCATACTGCCCTCATGATGCCATAGAGGTATGTGGTTATGCTGTCATGAATGAGAGATGTGTTGGATGTTTTATATGCATTGACTACTGCCCTATACGTGCTATTGTGCAGGACTGAATAATTATATCCTCATCAACTCATAGAGCAACTTCATTGCCTCTTTCTCTCGCTTTCCTCCACATTTGTTGACAATGGTGTTGTAATATTCAATACACTTTAGAGATTTCTTCTGTTTTAGACTCACATACCGTGTGGCGTGGATGGCTGCTTCTATCACCGCACTGAACCCTCTATTCACAGGTTTGAGGATTTTTCGTATTATTTCACCTTTGATAGGGAAAAGCTCAACTACTGAAACATTCCCGCTTTTATTCAATTTACAATCAAAGAGAATCCATCCTAAAGCATCCTTGAGAACAGGAAAATTGTCCACATACCTGAAGCCTGAAGCTTCAATATCTGAAAGAGCTGAACGTACGAATAATACAGGATCATAAACAATATTTGCTCCTGCCATAGGGTACTGCTTTATATTGCTAAGGGTTTTTGAATGATACATTCTGAGAAACAATCTTCTATTTTTCCTGTGCAGACCCATGGGTGCTGCATTTGGTATGCTGTTAGGGGAGATGGTCGTTAAGATTACCTCATAAATACCTTCTTCTATTCCGAAATCCTCTATGTTGATCAGAATCTCATCCCCTCTGTTAATAACACAAACAATCCGGCAATGATGATATCAGCAGTAGAGCCAGGATTTACTCCCTCTTTTAATAGCTCTATATCAAAGGAATGAATTTCTTCCATAATCTTAGGAATCTCATCCCTCTTCAAAATATTCTCTGCCCGCCGAGAAACCACCTCTGCTTTTTCACTTCCGAACTTGGTCTGGATAAAGCTGTCTTTATTACTGGATAGAAGTTTCATGAATGTGAGAACAACAGCATCATTGATACAATGCTTTTTGAGATTATCCTGAATCATGTCTGCACACTCAAAGCTTTTCTGAAAACCATTCACCCATTCCTCTGCAATGATATCATAAGAAGAAGAGAGCTTCATGATATCAAAAAGAGTTAGCTTTAGCTGTCTTATTCTATTTATGGAGGAGGGGTTATTGAGGTCAAGCTCATTCACATGTCTGACCTTAACCTTAGCTTGGGGAAAGGCTCTGTATAGTTCAACTGCGTCCTCTATTGTAGTAGCTTTCACCACCTGCATGGCTTTATCTCTAAGGCAGGCTTTGCTCTCACACCTGCCTGCTGCCATCACAAGGGGGATAAGAAGTATGAAAGCCCCAAAGTGAGTGTTTCCACCTCTCTGCCATCGTGAACTTTCCACAACCGCTTCATGAATGAACATACCCACACCAGAATCAGAGCGTGCGGCCTTCTCGAATACTGGATACACCCCTACTGCGCTTGCCAGAAAATGCTCAAATCTTGTATCCTCATAGTCATGATTCCTGTCGATGTTCCCTGGTTTCGGGGTGGCTGATACCTCAAGAAGCATCGCTAATTGGGCGCACCTTGCTATGTAGGTGGATTCCATTGTATTTCCTATACTCTTTAGCTCCTATAATCTTTCTCACAGCAAAAGTATTTAGGTATAAAAAATAATTAAAAGAGAAATGCTTGATATCCTGAAAATAATGTTCTGTTTACCGTTTTTAATCTACTCATGTTATTCAGATGTTAAAACACGCCGTGTGAGTGATCGGGTGTGGGTAATCATGCTCTCAGGCGGGATTTTTTTTATTGGCTATGAATTTTCATATTATGGTATGCTCTACCTGAAAATTTTATTATTCTCAGTAAGTTTAATTTTTGTGATAATTCTAATAAGCGATAAACTCAGTGAGTTATTTCATATCAGGGGAATAGGTGGAGCAGATGCCAAGTTATTTCTTGTTTTGTCGGTGTTATTCCCTATTTACCCACGATTTGAGCTCATGCATCGTGTTTTTCCCCTGAAAGCATCGTTAAGTTTTTTTGTACTCAGCGTGCTGGGTAACGCTGTTATAGCGTCTCTGCTGATACCCATGATGTTTGCCATCTATAATATACAAAAAATGGGTCTACATATAGATAAACCCTTATACATTTTCCTTGGATACAAAACCAAAATTTCAGAGCTTGATGGGAAAAAGGTATGGATTTGTCAGGATTTTGAAGAGGTAAACGGGAGAATCAAGGCCTATTATACATATCATGGAATAGAGAATAACAAAAAAGCCATTAAAAAACTAAAATCTCTCTTAAAAAAAGGCGTTATCGGGAATGAGGTCTGGGTAACCCCAAAGATACCTTTCATGATTCCCATAACCACAGGATTCTTTATAGCCATACTCTATGGCGATATTATCTTCGAACTTATAAAGTACATAATGTAATGGAGCAACGCAACCCAGATTGATATTGATAGGTAAGTGGATTGAGGTAATGCTAACAGAACATGAGAGGGAAAAAATAGTGAGGAAGATGAATCAAGAAATTCAGGGCTACAAGAATGGTAAAGAAGAAGCGGTTTCTATAGACTGTCGCTAAGAGGACCACCGTTTTCAAACGGTGGGTGAATTAGAGGAGGAGGGTGGGTTTATATACTCAATCTAACAATAATCTAACAATGCAAAGGAAATTAGTGAGAACATTATGCTTCAAACTCATTCCCGACAAGCCAGAATTACTTGACGAACTCATGCACGAATTTCGTGATGTGTATAACCAGTACCTCGAAGGAATTAAACAACTAAATACAACGAACAGAAACGAGCTTGAGAGATTCCTGGTTAAGTCAAAGCTCATTCAGAACACAAGACAAATGGCAAGAGAGAAGGCAAGAGAAGCTGTGAAATCATATCTTGAACTCAGAAAGCAAGGTAAAGATGCTTCATTACCCAAACCAAGAAAGAAGCAAATGCCAGTTAGGATGAACTACAAGGAGGGATACATAATCAAGGAAGATTTCACAGTCAGAATATCAGCATCTCCACGAATTCATATTCATGGAAAACTTGAAGGAAGTGATTTGGATCTTGCCTATCTTTACAACGCCTTGAAGGGAAAGTATGACATAGGTACTGCTGAGCTTCTTAAGAAGAACGGTGTGTTCTACCTCCACATAACCATAAGCAAGGATTTCAACCAATCTTATGAACCAAAAACTTTTGTTGGCATAGACATGAACGAAAACTCTGTTGCCATAACTGCTTTAGACGATACTGGGAGAGTGTTGGAATCAGCAATTCTAGAGTTTAACGAACTGAAATTCCTTCGTCATAAGTTTGATATAATAAGAAAGCGTGTTCAGTCTAAAAAGCCATCGATGCTAAAGGTATTAGGGGGAATTGAGAAGAACACCGTAAGAGACTGGTGTCATAAAATATCGAGGATCGTCGTTGAATTTGCCAAGCAGTTTCCCGACCCCATCATCGTAATAGAGAACCTAAACGGCATGAGAGAATCAATTAATTATGGAAAGAGGATGAACCGCAGGTTGCATAAAATACCCTATACGATGATTCAGAACTACATTGAATACAAGGCATTGTGGGATGATATACTAGTTGGGAAGGTTAATCCCCGTAACACCTCGCATACGTGTTCCGTATGTGGGGGTAGGGGGATTAGAAGGAAAAGATTGTTTAAATGTGGCTGTGGACTGCAAGACCACGCAGACAGAGTTGCTTCAGTAAACATAGCTAAGAGAGGACTTACTTACTTGAAGGAAAATGTGCCATCCATCAAAAGACTTCCAGCTTTAAGGAGGGTGAGGTGGGTGGCATCGGGGCTCGTGAACAGCCCGACCCCAGCCGTAGTGGCGTGTTTATCTGGGGGAAGTCACCGTCTTTAGACGGTGGTAGTTCACAATCACTGGAAATACTACCTCATATATCAGACATATTAAGCCAGCATGACAAAGAGAATAATGTTCTTTTATCCTATCCTCATCTCCACATTTCATCGGAAACGCTTGAGCAAAGCTTTTTTAGCATATATTATTCCCTACATCTGTGGATTTAAGGTTAAAAAGTGGTAAAGATGTAAATTGGAGTAACATGCGACAATTGTGGAAAAATTTTTATATTTAAGATGGTTGACATGATTAAGATAAGGAAGGTGGCATGATATAATGAGAAGGAAAGATAGAAATAAAATCTTAATAGCTATAGGACTAATAGCAGGAATAGTATTAGTAGCTTACTTCGTGGGATTATTATTTCACGAGCAAAAGTATGTGTTGACGGAACATAACGTATATCAGGTTGAACAGAGTCCGTTCACTTTAAAAGTATATGATACGTTTGTTGATTTTAAGGTAAACACACAAGTAAGGATGCCGTCTGAAATGTTTGGAGTGGTAGTAAGTGAAGCAAATGGAGTACCAAAAATAATCAAGACTCAAATGTATAATCCAATAAATGAAGGCGATAACCAAATAATATTAATTACAATTAAAAATGAAGGTACTGCAGATACTATTATGGTTAATATTTATAGTAAAAGTGGTGATTTAATCGATGGTCAATCAAAACTAATTAAAGAAGGAGGTACTGAGGTTTTTAAGTTTATTGAGCCTATATCTAGTGTATCTCAAGATACAAATATTGAATGGAAAATAGAAGCAAAAGCATTTGAAGAATCTGATTATGCTTATGTCGAATTTACTGTGAGAGATACAACAAATCTTACAAAAACACCACCTGAGAAAAAAAATACAATAAGTAAATATTTAATTATATTCTTTTCGTTATTGGCTCTATTCTTATTTGTAAAGT